>JAKLIV010000161.1 GCA_022709405.1 Spirochaetota bacterium | reverse complement strand
GACTTTATCCACGGCGAGATCGCGGTTTTCCTCCGATTTTATTTCAAGGATCATGGGCGCTTCTGGATATTCGTCGGTGAGAAGCTCGAACACTTCGCGCACCGTGGGTATGGTGACCCCTTTGCCGCGATAGGGATATGTCCCGCCGTCAGCGGTGAAGCGGTACCCGGCGTCGAGGTTTTTTATCCGGGCCAGGGTAAGGGCGCCGATCTCCCCGGTCCCGTCGGTGCACCGGTCGACGGTGCTGTCATGGGAGACGACCATGACTCCGTCCGAGGTCATGTGGCAGTCGCCTTCGATTGCGTCCGCGCCCAGGTCAAGCGCGTTGCGGTAGGCGACAAGGGTGTCCTCGGGCGCAAGCTCTCCGCCGCCGCGATGGGCGATGTTCCTGAATGGCGCATTCCTGAGCCATACGTTTTTAGGCGTGATCTTGCCGGTCCTGATCATTTCCATGACCTCGGCCCAGTCCCAGGCGATCGTGTCAGGGTCGATGAAACCGTAGCCCTCGGTGTCGAGGAGGCTCGGCATGGTCTTGTAGTGCACCTGGAACGGGACGTAGAGAATATCATTGGCGAACGCGCCGTATCCGTCCTGGCGCACGGTATCGCCCACCATGGCCGACACATGGGTCGTGCCGGCAGAGCCGAGGCCGTAGTGCTTCTTCAATGAGGCGATGGTCCCAGCCTTGAACTCGTTTGACTCATCGTACGCCGTGTCTTCTTCGACGATGATGAGAATTTCACGGTCGCCGCCGTCGCCGAAATGCAGCTCCATCTGCTCGCGGCACTTGTCGCGCATGTGGGGAGACATGCCCGAGATTATTATCATGTCCTTGCCGTCGGAGATCCATTTCTTGACTTCGCCGGCGGCGACGTCGTCGACCAGGGGCCATTCTTTTTTCAGCACGTTCACCGAGTCAAGAATATCGGCGAGAGTGTTCGCGCCGCCGGTTTCGTGAAGGGTGTTGTCATGGTCGGTGAGAATAACGTCGTGGTTCTTCTCGTCGTAGGAGCTCAGTATCCTGATGATTCCCTGATCGTCAGAGACGGTGGTGTCGATGAGCGTCGTGTCGTCGATTATGACCTCCGCCTTAAGGTAAAGGTCGACCTGGTTTTTGCTTAAAAGCGAGGGGAAGAATAGCGAGGGTATATGGGGCGCCAGGGCGTCGAGCCTGGCCTTGCCGTTTTCGTCGGTGTAAACCGGGTCCCCCAGCCTGCTCCAGATGCCAAGCGCCCCGAGGGTCTTTGTGGCGCAGTAGAACTGCACCCTGGCGTTTTTGACCTTGTAAGCCAGCAGGTAGTTGAACATGCCGGCGTCGGCCGGTTCGGGCAATGCATAGACAATGGCGCTGGGTATTATCTCATCCGCAGCTGCGGCTCCCTTCTTCGTGATGCCGTCGGACACAATGACCCTGGTCCAGGCCGCCTGTATCTGGGACGCCAGGAGCGATTTTGCTTCGTCGGATAGCCCTGTTCCGGAGGTGAGCAGCTCGGTGAGGAACAGGGAAAAGCTTTCCATGATGTCCGAATCGCCCGATGCGGCGAGTTCGTCGAGCCTGTCCGACGCAGCTTCAAGGGTTTCGGCGTCATCCGGTGAAATCAGCCCGAGCTTTTCGGTTATCTCGGTCATGGTGGTCGGGTCGGCAGAGGACGAATACATGGCCAGTTTCTCTGAAAGGGACACGATCTGCGGTGAGTCCTTGATTTCATCATCGGTGACCGTGTCGTCGATAACGTTTGTGCCGTTTGCGGGGGCAGCGGGAGCTTGAATATCGTCACAGCCGCTGAGTATAAAGGCTGCGGTGAACAATAACAGGGCAGCAACATGGAGCGACTTTTTCATTATAATCCCCCTTATTCAATACGACAATGACGTATGGTTTACTGAAAATAAAACATAGCATATAAAATAGCAATTAAATAATGATAAAGATTAAGTAAAAAAGCCTTGCAAACCAGGGAATTTATGTCAACAGTCGATAATCTGGAAAGGAGGTTCATGGATGAGGTCGCGGTTCGAAAGCTTCGGTCTCTATGTGCCCGAAAAAATCGTGTCGACCGGGGAGCTTATGGGCCGGCTCAGCCATGAGCTGCCATTTACCATTGACCTGGAGCGGATTACCGGCATTAAAAACCGCAGATGGCGCTCCGAAAACGAGTCAAGCTTCACGATCGCCCTGAACGCAGCGAACGAATGCCTGAAAAACTCGCGGTACCGGGCCCGGGACCTCGATCTGGTCATCAACACGTCCATATCGCGCACGATCGAACCGGACAATTATTATCTCGACCCGGCCATGAGCCTCTTCATCAAGAAGGAGCTCGGCGCCCATGCTGCTGTCAATTTCGACGTCAACAACGCCTGTGCGGGCATGGTGACCGGCGCTTTCCTGCTGGACAACATGATCAGGGCGGGCGTGGTCAAAAACGGCATGGTCGTCAGCGGCGAATGCATCACCCCTATCGCAGAGACGGCCCTGAGGGAGATATGCGAGCCGCTGGACAACCAGTTCGCGTCGCTGACCGTCGGCGACGCCGGCGCCGCTTTCATCATGGACGCATCTTCCGGGGAGCGGGAGGGCGTGGATTATATCTCGGTGCTGACCAACGCCGAGCATGCGCACCTTTGCGTCGGCAAACCGAGCGATGTTTCGCCCGGGCCGGCCATGCATACCAGAAGCAGGGAGATGCATGACGCCAGGCAGTACCAGTACGCCCTGTATTTTCTGAGGAAGTCTTTCGAGAGATACGGCAAAAACATCGAAGAATACGATTATATCATAACCCACCAGGTGACCGTCGGGGCGGTGAAGACCTATTTGAAGGCAATCGCCGAAGTCCACGGCGTCACGACGCTGCCGACACTGATGAGCGTTGAGGATTTCGGGAACACCGCTTCCACTGCGCTTTTCCTGGTGATCTATAACGCGCTGAAGCAGAAAAAGATAAAGGACGGTTCCAGGATATTGCTGTTCTCGCTCGCTTCGGGCATCGGATACGCGCTGGTGTCGTTCACCATGGGGGATGTCGAGGTGCGATAATGGGTGCGGTCATAAAATCAACCGGGGTCTGTCTTGACAGGGAGCTCGGAAGCAGCGTCGAATACGCGGCCGTGGCCGCCGAGGAATGCATCGCGAACGCCGGCATCGACAGGAACGATGTCGACCTCCTCATCAACGTCGGCGTTTTCAGGGACAAGAACCTGACCGAGCCGGCGATGGCGACGATGATACAGCAGCGGCTTTGCATCAACCGTCTCTATCAGGACGAAACGAAGACCTTCTCCTTCGATATAATCAACGGGGCTGGCGGATTGCTCAACGCCGTTCAGGCCGCGGGCGCGCTGCTGGCCAACGGTCCGGTAAAGAACATTCTCATCGTTTCGAGCGACACCCATCCTTCTCAGGTCGCCCAGGTCGATTTTCCCTACACTTCCGCGGGCGCCGCGATGCTGCTTGAATGGTCGGACGATCCCGCAAGGGGCTTCCGGTCGGTCGACTTCAGGACGCTGGAAGAGGATTATATCGGGACCAGGGCTTCCTGCAATATCATCGAGCAGGGCACGAATGCATCCAGAACCGTCTTCGTGGAGGCCGAACCAGATTACTCCCGGAGACTGGAGGCTTTTACGATCGAATCCATCAAAGACATTTTAGAGGGCTATAAAAGGGACCATGCCGTTGACGCTGCAAAGATCAAACTGCTGGCGGCGCACCCCTGGAAAGATTTCGGGATTCGTGTTGCCGGAGCGGCCGGAATAAACGACTACTCCCTGGGATGCCTCTATGAGAAATACGGCGACCTGAATTCTTCGGCGCTGGCAGTCGCATACCATGACGCGCGTCAAACAGGGAAAATCGGGGACGGCGACCATATTCTTTTTGTGGCCGCCCAGTCCGGGCTTATGGTCGGCGCCGGATTGTACCGCAATTGACCTGCCGCATGTTTTCAGAATATCCCCGGCGCTGTTTTTTTTCTGGATGACATCCGTCGATGAAATCATATAGTGATAATCATTTATTCTTCCGGCTATAAATTGGCTTGCAACTATGCCGTGTTTATAGTAATATTAATGGATGAGCAGTTGATGTTTTAATCATTGCAGGGCGAGAGGTCTTTATGGATAAATATGACGGAAAAACCAGGTCATTGTTCACAAAGAACGAATTGAAGCTCATCGAAGATTCCGCTGCGGAGACAATTGAAACATTCAATCTTTCATCCCTCAGGAAAAAAATTGATTCAGCCAGGAAATATTATGATAAATGGAGGGATCTCTCAAGGGCGCGGCAAAGGCAAACGGGTTCCGAAGATACTGCGTTGAGACAAAAACAAAAATCTGCGGTTTTCAAGGATGTTTTAAGGTTGTTCGAGAATCAGGCAAAGAAGCTTGAAAAAGAGCATTTGAATGAACTCGGCCGCAAACGCAAAAAAATTCTTGCGGCATCAAACCTGAAGGTGAAAAAATTCTCATCACCAATGGAGCCCGTGAAAAAGCAGGGAAGGAAGTCAGGAAAAAAAATTGTTTCAAAGCAGTTAACGGGGCAGAGAAAGACTATTAGGGCTTACATCTCCTCGCGTAACAAGCGGTCGCAGTTAAAACGCGACAGTAATTGATTCGTCTGGCGTCAGCCTGATCAACACCGGATAACCGGCCGATAAAACCGCCGCACTAGCGTGAGAAAACATCCTTTTCCAGCCTGGTATATATATCTTTTTTCAATTCTTCGCGAAGAAGCTCGACAGTATCGCTGAAATTGCTCCTGCCCGTACCGGCACCCGGCGCAGCTCCGATATAGGTGTATGGCCCGTTTTTCCACATGTGCAGGCCCCGGGCTGATAGATGGCGCTCAACGTCATTTTCTATCACGGCGATCCTGTCGATCAGCGCCCCGTACATGGCGTCGATGACGTTGAAGGCGCGAATGAAATCCCTGTTGCTGACGATATCCCGGTAAACCGATTTTTGTTTTTTCCGGGCATGGATCAGGTACGTGTAAATGAAAAACTTGAATTCATAATATGCGAAGTAGGTCCCGTATATTCCGGAAAGAAAATCAAAGTAGGGCTCTGGTTTGTCCGCGAAAAGGTTTTTTTATAGTACGCAAGAAGGTCGCATGAAACGAGGGTTCCCTGATAATAGCTGTTGAACTCGTCCAGGAGCCCGTAGATGCCGCTGCCCTGGGTCGAGGTCGGATTATAAGGGGAAGCGATATAGGTTTTATACCTGAAGGTCCTCAGGTTATCGGGTATCGCCGGGCACAGGTCCCGGCTGGGGAACGTGTCGGTAACCGGCACGTTGATCGTTGCTTTGGAATTGATGAAACAGGATATGGTTCCGGCCGTTCTCAAGGAGTGGGTATGAATGTGGTTCCCTTCGTGCACCGCGGTGTTCATTTCATCCGAGAGCGGTCCGGCTCCGCGAAGGTATCTCAGAACGTCAAAGGATATGGGGTCCTTCATGATCAACTGGACCAGTCGATAGGTGTCGGGAGAATGCTCCATGAGTATTTTCAGGTATTTTTTTCTTTTTTCATCCGCGTCAGGAATGAATATCCTCAGGTTCTTGATATTTTTCACGTGTGAGGCGATGAGCGCCCGGATGTCCTTCATCCCTGAAAAGGCGCTGCTGTATTCATTGTCAGGACGGGAAAATGCCGAAATGTTCAGAGAAATCGTATGATGCCCTGTGGCTGCGTCAACGGCCACATAACCGGACAGGACATAGTCCGGCGTGCACCGCTCGAGGATCCTGTCCCTGAGCGTGTTGCTGTATGGGCTGTACTCGGGCAGGTTCAGTTCAGCCAGGTAGTTGTCGGAAACCCTGACGATCATGAGGCCGGTTTTTTTCAGCTCCGCGGTGGTATCTGCGGTGGTCCTGTCGCAGAGTTCCCGGGAGACGCCGTCCTTCGGCACGAGGGGGAGAAACAGCACTTTCGGTTTGTTCCGGGATGATTCCAGGAACGCGTTCATGATGATGGATTTCGGTATGGGAGTCGCGCCAGCCACCGGCAGTGATGCGAATGCGGCTGCAACGAACATTGCAAGCATTGAGGTGATTGTTCTATTCATCGGATTCTTCCTTCGGGGGAATGTGATCATCTGCTTTCCCGGTACACCATGAACTCGATGCCGGTAAGGCGTAATAATTGATCGGGCCTGATTTCCATGAGGTCAATGCGGTATAACCCGGGTTCAAGGCCTTTGAGAGAAATCGTATTGCCCCCTTTTTTCAGATCAGCTGATGAAATCTCCGTCAGCCCGGTTCGGCCGGTTCCGTCCTTCTTCATGTCTACCCGGCTGACCAGCGCTGTGTGCCTGACGTCGCCGGAGATCTCGACTGCGATGGCGCTGCCGTCGCCGGTTCCATAGAGCCAGGGATGGTGCGCGGCGGTGATGGACGCGTTCCTGATCGTGTACGCCTGTGTGGGCCCGCCGCGGTTGTATCCACGGTATTGCCTGATCTTTTTATCGAAGAAGTTTTTGACCGCTTCGAGCCTGTCCGGGTAGTCGCGAATATCGCCGAAGCGGCCCGGCCTGGCGCGCCTGACGGAGGTCCTGTCGGATCCGCCGCAGAGAATCCTGAAGTCCTCGGCGATGGCCTCGCCGGCGGTGTCATAGCTGCTGTCATTTCGCGGCGGAGCTTTCCTGAGTTTCCAGTATTCGTTGAAATCCCCCTGCGACAGTACGCGGTAGTGAAAGGCGTGGCCCATCTCGTGGCCCACGGTGGTTTCGGTCGCCGGCCACTTGAACGACTGCCCGCCGAAAAGAAAGATCGAATCGCAGCCGGGGTCATAGAAGCCGTTCGTGTCCGGGATGCTGAACGGGGTGATGTACACCCGTATCCCGTTGAGAACTTTCCGCGGCAGCCTTATATCGTTCAGGGCCTTCAGGATGGCCTTCCTGTCCGGCTGCTTCTCCGGCGCGGTTGGCGTCAGGAGCCCCCAGTCGGAGAGAAATTGCGCCATGTACGCCGATGTCGTGAGCATGGAATTCATCACCGTGGCTGCCGGGTTCCAGCGCTTTGCGTAGTCGGTGAGCCTGTTGATGTGCATCTGCGTCAGGACGTATCCCCTGATGAAGTTTTCCGGATGGCATACGAGTATGCCCGTGCTTTTTATTTCCTCGAATGATCCTTCGTGTCTGACTATCTCCCGCTGGAGCCTGACGATCTCGGCCGCGGTCTGCTCGAAGGTGAGCTTCCTCCGGTAGGCGTAGTCTTCAAGGAAGAATTCCCGGAAGCGGCCGGGCAGCGTGTCTGATCCGGCGAGGACCGAGTCGATATAATCGTCGCGGTATCCGGTGATATGTATCTCCCTTCCGTCGGGATAGTAATACCTTTCGCCCGCCAGCGCGCCGCGGTCGTATTGCCAGCGGGCAAGGAGCTTCCCGTTGCGGTCGAACCCGGTGAGCTCGCCATGGGGCGCGTCGTTTTCGTAGTTCACCTTCCATGAATGGATCTCGTTGTCGGTGTTGCGCTCCATGAAATCGCTGTATTCGACGAGCCCGTGGTATTTGCCGTTGGACCAGGTCCCCTTGACCAGTATCTCGCTGTCGCCGATAATGTTGCGGATTAAGCCCTTGCCATGGGGCAGCCCGTTTCTGAATCCCCCTTCATAGACCCCGCTTTTTTCCCACATCGTATCGAAGCAGATGAATTTCATTTTCCCGGCGCCGTTTTTGCAGTCGCCGCTCAGGCAGGTTTTGATGGTGTCTGCTTTCATGAACCCGGCCCATGCTGGCGCTGCCAGGCACGCGAGAATCAAACACTTGGAGCAGATCGATACGCGGTGTCTCATGAGGGTCTCCTGTCTGAAAACGATGCATTTCCGGCGTGATTCATCCCTCTGAATTCATGCGACAGCGTTTCAGGGAACGTTGCATCCGATGATCACGCCTGAATGAACATAAGAGCTTCGCATGCCGTAAAATTTCTGTCAATTGTTAATCACACCGGGTTGCCCCGGGCCGGTTTTACATGCACTTCTAAAGGATGCGGCAGTCCGATTATTATCGCTGATTATCGCTTTTTTATCTTCAATTAATAAAGAATATTATTGCAGAATTTCAATCCGCATGCCTACAATAGCCGCAGGTCGTATAACGGACAATCGGGAGGTGCGACAATGGCGAAGAAAAACGTGCTCATCACCGGGGCCACCGGGTTTATCGGCGGCCACATTCTCGATGAAAACCTGGTGAGGGGCAACCGCGTCAGGGCGTTCGTGCTCCCCGGCGATCCGGCGATCGAATCTCTCAAAAAGAGAAAGGTCGAGGTCTTTGAAGGGGACATCACGGATTACCGCGCGGTGCGCGAGGCGGTGCGCGGCATGAAGATCGTGTTTCACTGCGCCGCGGTGGTCACCGACTGGGCGCCCAGAAGCCTCTTCGAACGGGTGACCCTCGGCGGGGCCGAGAACATCTGCCGCGCCTGCTCGGAGGAAAAGGTCGACCGGCTGGTGGACATCAGCACCAACGACGTGTTCGGCATGGACGAGAAGAACGTCATGGACGAGTCCTTCCCGCTTCGGCCCTGGGGCGAGCCGTATCCCGATTTCAAGATAAAATCAGAACAGATCATGTGGCGCTACCACCGTGAAAAAGGGCTCAGGGTCTCCATGGTGTATCCATGCTGGGTGTACGGGAGAAACGACCGCACTTTCGTCCCCCTGCTGGCCGACGCGATAATCAAGGGCGACCTCATATTCTGGAGAAAGAACGTGCTGGTGTGGCCGGCCTACGTACTCAACGTGGTCGACCTCGTGATGCTCATCGCGCAGGACGACAGGGCGATAGGGCGCGGCTACCTCGTTCATGACGGAGAGAGCGACACGTTCCAGAATTTCTGCGCCCATATAGCGCGGGCCGTCGGATGCGAACCGATAAAGACGCACATCCCCTATTTCGCGGCCTATGCTGCGGCTTTTGTGATGGAAGGGCTGTGGAAGATCTTGGGTAAAAAAACACGGCCGCTCCTCACCACGTACACGGTGAAGAACCTGGGCTCGCGCTTCAGGTTTTCGATCGACCGCGCGAAAAGGGAGCTGGGATGGACGCCGAAATATTCTTACAAAGACGCCTTTGCCGAAACAATGGAGTGGCTGAAGACCGTCGACATTGAATCATACGCGCAGAAGTGAAAAATATTTCTGCTGAAAAAATAATTCATAGCCTCACAATCAAGTCCAGCGTCAGTTTTCGGTTCACTGGAAATAATTTTGTATCCGCGCCCCGGAAAATTCTTCACATTATCACCTTAATATTTTTGATACAATGGAGATTTTATGCTTCGATCAATAGCCTTTTTTTTGGTGATAACGGCAATCGCGGGATTTACATCTTGCAATTCGTGCCGGGATGGAGGAAAATCAGCCATGGACAAGACCGACAAAAAACAGATCCTCCAGAAACTGACTCTGGAGCAATACCGGGTGACCCAGCAGTGCGGCACCGAGCCGCCGTTCAGAAACGAATACTGGGACAACCACCGGGAAGGCATATACGTCGATGTGGTTTCCGGCGAACCGTTGTTCAGCTCGCTTGACAAGTTCGATTCAGGGACCGGGTGGCCGAGCTTTACCAGGCCGCTCGAAAAGAAAAACATCGTCGCGAAGACCGATTCGAGCCATTTCATGGTCAGGACCGAGGTGCGCAGCAAAAAGGCCGATTCCCACCTCGGGCATGTGTTCGAGGACGGGCCCGCTCCCACGGGCCTGCGCTACTGCATGAACTCGGCTGCGCTCAGGTTCATCCCTGCAGAGGACC
>JAKLIV010000160.1 GCA_022709405.1 Spirochaetota bacterium | reverse complement strand
CCCGACCGCCACCGGTATCGCGAGCGGCACCACCGAAATGTCCTCTCCCTCGGCCGGGGCCTGCATCCCCCTGGGCCCCTGCACCAGCGTGATCGCCGATAAAATGAGCAGGATGCCGGTTCCGATACGGAACGAGTCGAGCGTGATGCCGAAAACCGCGAATATCTGGTTGCCGATATGGAACAGGATGATGCAGATCACGATCATCGACAGCGTGACCTTGACTGCGATCTTTTTTTTCTGCGTGACGTCCATCCCCCTGGTCATCGACAGGAAGGTCGACAGCAGGAAGAACGGTGTGAGCAGGAAGAAAAATTTGATGAAGGTGTTGATGAACAGGCCGCTCATAATCACCTCATGAATCCGCCGAATCCGTCCATCTCAGTTCAGGTCGCGCAGCTCCATCCCCTTTTCGCCGTGCGCGCCGGCGGTCTTCAGTTCGAATTCATCGCGGCTCCTGCCGAGCATCTGGTCGATTTTCAGGTCTTTTTCACGCCAGAGGAAATTCAGCCATTGCTGGAAGCGCTCCCGGTGCTGCGCGTCGTTGATGTAGTCGCCGATGAGGTTTTCGCTTATGGGAATCTCCTCGACGTTCACCATGATGTGCCGCACCCTGCCGCAGAGAAAATCCCAGAACGAATAGGGGCCGCCCGGGTAGGCGATAGTTATGTTGAGTATGCCGGTGAGCTGTTCTCCCATCGTCGAAAACACGAACCCGATGCCGCCCGATTTCGGCTTGAGCAGGTTGCGGTACGGCGAGTTCTGCCTGGCCTTCTTCTCAGGCGTAAACCTGGTGCCTTCGACGAAATTCATGATCGACACGGGAATGGTCTTGAATTTGGCGCACGCCTTCTTGGTGATCTCGATGTCCTTGCCCTTGAGGTGCGGGTTCTTTTCCAGAAATGCCGGTGAGTATCGCTTCATGAACGGGAAATCGAGCGCCCACCACGCGATTCCCATAAGGGGCACCTTGATGAGTTCTTTTTTCAGAAAGAACTTGAGAAGGGGGATTTTACCGTTGAAGACTTTCTGCAGAACCACGATGTCGGTCCAGGACTGATGGTTCGATATGACCAGGAACCACTGGTTGTTTCTCAGGTCATCGGTCCCGGCGACTTCCCATTCGATTTTACGGGTCAGGGCGAGGCCGAAATTGTTGCCGGCTATCCAAATAAAGGCGATTCCCTTGAGTATTATGTTCAGGAATTTCGTTACCGGCTTGATCTGGAAAATCACCTTGAGAATGGTCACCGGCAGCAGGAAACAGAACCAGAACACGGTGTTGACGATCAGGTAGAGCACGGTAATGACGCCGATGACGGTATGGGGAAGAAAGTTGAGCATGATGGCACCTCGGTCAGGAAATAGTGGGTGAGCCTTGTTTATTCATTTTCAATGGTATACTATACACTTTACTGAATAATCACGAAAAAGGACAGGGAATTGACCCTCCGGTTGCAAAAAAAAGGCCCTTTCGGAAATTAATATGCTTCCACAGCGCGGGTTCGATTTAACCGTCAGGGCGTATTCTGCCAGGTCAATCCTTTTTTCCCGATGATTCGTTTTTATGAAAATACCGGTAAACCGCGGTCGCGGTTTTATCGCCGATTCCGGGTGCATTCCGCAGATCCTCCTCTGCGGCGGCCGCGATTGCGTCGACCGATTTGAATGTCTCAAGAAGCGCTTTTCGGGCGGATAAACCGATTCCCGGTATCTCGTCGAGCGCCGAGGCCGTGGTGCGCCTGTCGCGCAGCTTGCGGTGGTAGGTGACGGCGAAGCGGTGCGCCTCGTCGCGGATGTTCTGGAGGATGTGCAGCGCGGCCGAATCGCGCGGCAGGCGAATGGGCTCCGATCCGGGATCGGTGTAGATTTCCTCCAGGCGCTTGGCCAGGGACACGATCGGTATCTCGTCGGTGAAATTGCTCGCGGCCTCGATCGCGCGTGCGAGCTGCGTTTTTCCTCCGTCGATGACCATGAGGTCGGGCAGGGGAAGCCCCTCATTCACCAGGTGCTGCACCCGGCGCGAGACCGCTTCGTGGATCATGCCCGGATCGTCGGGCGCGTCGTATCCCCGTATCCTGAATCTTCTGTATTTACCCCTGTCGGGGAGCCCGTCGGTGAAAGAGACCATGGAGGCCACAGCCTCTTTGCCGTGAAAGTTCGAGATATCGAAGCACTCGATTACCGAGGGCGGCCCCTCGACCGCAACGCCGCGGCCCGAAAGAACAGCGTGGAGCTCGGCCAGGCCCTGCTCGCGCTCGACGAAACTCCTGTGCGCCGCGCGGTCGGCCCGGATCATGTCGATGTTTTTGCCGATCATGCCTATGACTCCCCGGTCGTCCCTGCTTCTGGCCTGGCCTATCGCCACCTTTTTGCCGGACCTGCCCTCGAGGTAGCGCTCGATCACGTCCTGGTCGGCGAAGGTGTGCTGCACAGTGATTTTCTGCGGAACCTCTGAGCGGCCGTAGTATTCGATCATGAAAGTCCGGACCACCTCGCCCGGCGCCGCGTACTCGGCGTTGTCGAAGACCGAAATTTTTCTCCCCACAAGGGCGCCCCTTCTGAACTCGAACAGCACGAGCACGGCCTCAGATCCCTCGATCGAAACGCCGATGTAGTCCTGGTCGATGCCGCCCGGCACGTCGACCTTCTGTCCCTCGAACACGCGCTGCACGTCGAAGATGATGTCCCTCACGAGGGCCGCCTTCTCGTACCTGAAATTTTGGGAATGCTCTTCCATCTCGCGCCTGAGGTCCTCGAGCACCGGTTCCGCGTCCCCGTCGAGGAACTTCACCGCCTTGTCTACGAGGGAGCGGTATTCTTCCGCGGTGATTTCGCCGGTGCACACTCCCGAGCATTTTTTCATCTGGTAATTCAGGCAGGGGCGCTCGTTTTTCCTGAGCGGCAGGTCCCTGCGGCATGTTTTCAGCTTGAATATCCGGTTCACCGTGGCCACGATGTTCCTGGCCGCTGCCGAATCGGTGTACGGGCCGTAGTAGCGGTCGCCCCCGGCCTTAATTTTACGGGTGTAAATGACCCGGGGATAGGGTTCGTCCAGGGTCACGCTGATGTACGGATAGCGCTTGTCGTCTTTCAGGCGGACGTTGAACTTGGGCCGGTGCTTTTTGATCAACCCGCTTTCGAGAAGCAGGGCCTCGACCTCGTTGTCGGTGATGATGTACTCGATGTCCTCGATCCTTTTTACGAGCATCGAGGTCTTGGGGTCGTGGTCCTTGTTCTGGAAATAGGATGATACTCTTTTTTTGAGCGACCCGGCCTTTCCGACGTAGATGATCAGACCTTCGGCGTCCTTCATCAGGTAAACGCCGGGCGAGTCGGGGAGTGATGAAAGGACCGCCCTGCTTTTTTCAGGTCGCATCGCCGGCCGCTAAGAGCCTCTCGACCTTTTCTATATAACGGTCGGTGAGCTCGTGTTCGGGGTTGAGCTCCTTCGCCCTTTTGAACATCTTGAGCGAGAGCGGATAGTTCTTCAGCTTGGCCTGTGCCACGCCGAGGTTGAAAAAACTCCCGAATCCCTCGGGCCTCATGATCGACAGCGTGGTGAAAATCGCCATGGCCTCTTCGACCTTTTCCTCCTTGAGCCGGGCGACGCCTTCCCTGAACACGTCACCGTACGGGTCGCCCGAAGGCCTGCCGGTTTTGTCCTTGAGCTCGTCGATGAGGCTGTTGAACGACTGGGCGAGCTGGTTCAGGCTCTGGTCATCGGTTGTTTTAAGGTTGACCTCGAGATCCCCGCTTGCCGCCTTGCTCATGTACGCCGACAGGTTCCCGATGAGCAGGGTGAAGTTGTGCGAGAAGAGGATCGATATGATCGCGACCGCCAGGGCCAGAACGCCCGATGCGGCCGAAAAGATGATCCTCGATTCGCGGTACGACCGTCCGAACATATCGAGCGCCGAGCGCGCCCTGTCGGCCGACATGAGAAATTGCAGCACCAGCGTCCTGTCGTCCGCCCGGTAGGGGGAGTACACGTTCTGCCAGTTCAGGTTGTTCTGGCTGTAGAACTTCGGCTCAACGATGCTGCGGTGCAGGGCCTTTTTCAGATAGTTGTCCTTTTTGATTTCTTTTACCAGGCTTTTCTTTTCAAGGTCGAGCGCGATCGAACTGCTCGGTTTCACCATGTCGGCCACCCTGAAATAGTTGTCATCTGATGTCTTGGTGTAGATGATGACGCACAGGAATCCCTTTTCTTCGGTGCAGTAGTCGGCGAGGATCTTCTTTATGTCGGTGATTTCCTCGGTCTCGTCGATGCGGAGGCGGTCCATGACCACGCCGATTTTTTCCAGGAGCATGCCGCTGTTGATGTCGATGATGACGTCGTGAAGCAGGAACGAGTGTTTTCTCATGTAATAGTTGAACGAGACCGCGGCCGTTATAATGAGCAGCGCGAATATCAGCGCAGTCGAGGTTATGAAAGCCCGGGAAATCCGAGAATCGGTCTTTGCCGGGGCCTGTTTGTTTTCTTCTTCCACAGTGCTTTCCTCCAGGGACGGGTATTATCGTATAAAAGACGGCGGTTTGTGCAATATATTTTTGTCAACCGGCCCGAGATTATGGGTGTATAGTAATTGACATCGGCCGTCAAGAGATTATCGTAAACCGGCTGCATGAAAAAACGGCAAGCGCCTGAAGCGGGGGTGAAGATGCGGGGGGATTCGAATCATCTGATCGATAAATCCGTTGTGATGAAACTGGTCGCCGCGCTGGCGTGCGCGCTCATGATCCCGTGCGCTCTCGCCGGAACCGTCAGGTGGAAGGTCGAATTCGCGGCCGGCGATGCGGCGTACCGGCAGAGTGACGGCGGTCAGTGGAAAAAATGCGCGCCCGGCGCGGTGCTCGACGGATCGGGAATGGTGCGCACCGGAAAAAAATCCACCCTGGTCCTTGAAACAGGGACCAGAAGGGTGACCGTGGGCCCCGAATCCACCGTGTCCCTTGACGCCCTGCTCGCGGCGAAGGACTCCGGGCCGCTCCTTGATCTTTCGAACGCCGCCTCGAGGGCCGTGTTCGGCATCCTGCATGAAAAGCGGGGCCGCATGACCGAAACCCTGGGTGTCCGGGGAGACGACGCCGGCAATGACCGCCAGCCCGTATGGTCTGACGACCTTGAACCCGGCCAGCCCGGCGACCAGGCGCTCGAAATTGCCAGGAAAAACTATGATGAGGGAAAATACGAGGAGGTCATCGCCGCGCTCAAAGACGCCGGAGGAATGCAGAGCGACGAACAGGCCTGCCTCGCGGGTATGTCATATTTCAATCTCGGGTATTACCGGGAGAGCATCGACAGCCTTGACCGTGCAGCTTCATCGAAGGCCCTTGGAAACGAGCTGAAAACGACGTGCCGTTTTCTCGCCGCGCTTTCGCGGATATATCTCGGCGATCACCAGAGCAGCATCGCCGATCTTGAGTCTCTGGCCGAAGCCAGGCCCGCGAGCGATCTGGCTCCAAGGGCCTGTTTCGTTCTCGCCGGCCTGTACCGCGTCAGGGGCGATGCAGATGCGGCCCGGCGCTGGTACGAGGCGCTCATATCGAGGTATCCCTCAAGCGACCTTGTCCCCGAGGCGCGCAGGAAGCTGGCCGAAATGCAATAGCGTCAGTCCTTCCATTCAGGCATCGTCTCCATCATCGAATCGTCAGCTTTGGTGTCCCCGCTCATGGTGAGCCCGCCGTATTGTTCTTTCAGTGACGGCGAGAGGGCCGTCGCCTTCTCGAACTCTTCCTTCGCCCGGTCGATCATGTTCATTTTACGGTAGATCAGGGCGAGGTTGATCCGCACCTGGGCGTCGTCGGGTTTGAGCTCCGCGGCCTTTTTATAGCTGGCCAGGGCCTCGTCGAGCCTGTTTTCCAGGAGTGCGAGATTGCCGAGGTTGTTCCATGGCGAAAAATATTCCGGGTCGATCGCCTTCGCTTTTTGAAGATGCTTTTCGGCGTCGGGGTATTTCCCGTATCTGGCGTAGGCGACGCCGATGCTGTTGTGGATTCTGGCGTCGTTCGGGGACTTTTTCAGCATGGATTCGAGCGCCGGGAGCCGGCGGGACAGCTCGGCGTTGATGATTTTATTGATGTCCGCATTGTACAGCCTCTGGACCGATTCGAGGTCCGGGACCTGCGGCTCCCAGGATACGTCCTCGAGCGTCACCGGCGCGAATTCCTTCCATGCAGCGCGCGCCATGATCACCTCGAGCGTTCCCTTCGCGCTTTCGCCCGCATACCGGGCTGCGGCCTTTTCCCATGCCTCGGTGAACGGCCTGCCCATCATGGTCGTTTCGACCGGGACCCACACGGCGCCGTTCAGGACCACGGCCATTGCGGGGTCGCCGGTCACCTCGTTTTTTTTCGCGGCCGGTACGCCGGTGTTCAAGAGCGCGAAGATGTGTCCGGGCACGGTCACCATCGCGGTTTCGACACCCAGGTTTTCGAGGAGCGAGCAGAACAGCGCGGTGAGGTCGTCGCAGTCGCCGGTCCTGAACCTGAGCGTTTCGCGCGGGTACTGGATGTAATCCACCTGGCTCCTGTTTCTCGAGAACGTGGCGAAGGGGGTTTTCGGGTCGCTGACATAGGTCATACCGTAGACTCCGAGCGAGTCGAATATCTCGATAGCGCTCTGGAGTTCCGCCTTCATGAAAGCGAGCCTTGCGTTCCTGAACTTTTGCACCACAGTCCTTGCGTAGACCTTGACCACCGGGTCGCGCGGAGTGAAGAAGGATGCGAGCCTGGCGGCGCTGTCCCATGTCATGGCGTTGCGGTTGTACAGGGCCAGCGACTGGTTCCTGGCCACGCTCTGCTCCCTGCCGTCGACGACGTACCGCACCCTGATCTCGGCGTTGAGGGGCGTGTCTTCGGAAACACCGAGTATCTTGTTGTTGAACACGGCGTACAGGGGGATTTCAAGTTCCCGGCCCGGCCGGATCTCCCGGTACGTGCGGGACTCGCTGGGATAGTCCATGAATTCCCTGATCGACACCTCGGCGTGGATTTTTTCGATCGTCTTGCCGCTGCTGTTTTTCAGTGACAGCGTGCCGACCGGGTTCTCGTTGTAGTACTTGTACATGGCGGCGAATACGTCCCGGAACCTGATCTCGACGATGTCGATCGACGGCGCAGCCTGCCGCCCCTGGGAGCCCAGGGCGATGAGTTTTTCATATTCCCTTTTCGCCCCGGCGTTTGACGCATCGTTCTTCAGCACGATCTCGTAGTTCTTGACCGCCTCCGTGTAATGTTCGCGCGCGCTCTCGGGGCCCAACGCCTTCATCGCGCTCTCATAGCGCCGGTATGATGAGCGTGCTTTGTCAAGATGCATCGCAGCGGTCACTTTCTTCAGCTCCTGCGCGGCCTTCCCCCCGGAGTTTTTTTCGGCCAGCGCCGCATATATATCATGGGACTGGCGGTACAGCCCGGCGCCGGCCAGATATGCGGCTTTTTCCATGAGCGCGCCCTCGTGGTCCGGGTTCGCGGCGAGCGCCATGTTCAGATAGGCCAGGTATTTATCGGTTCCGGCGCCGCTCGAGAGCGCGAGTTTCAGGTAACCGTCGGGCCCGGATGCCGGCTGCATTCCCTGCATTTCAGAGAAGCGGAGAACGCGCTTGTTCTGCATGTCGACAACGTAAAGGTTGTTGCCGTCGGCCGTGACCGAAATTCCGTAGGGGGTATTGAGGTATTCCCTGGTGCTGCCTTCGATTTTTTCAATGACCCAGGAGCTTTTTCCCGACGCATCCTCTTTGACTATGACATTCTTGGTCATGTCCAGGCCGTAGAAATTGTCCCGCTCGTCCATGTCGAAGGCGGTGATGTAGTATGCATTCCTGGTTATCGAGAGGCCTTTTGTCCTTGTGATGTCGCCGTTGCCGTTATACCAGGTCAGCCGGTAATCCATCCCGCCGGAAGTAAGGCACCTGACCCGGCCCCCGCTACCCGCGACCGCGATAAGCTCTCCCTGCGCAAAGCTGATGGTCCCGGTCCGTTTTCCCTCTGCGGTATAGATATAGACCGCGCCTTTCTGCGTGTCCGGTATGAATATTTTCCCCTCGCCGGTCACGGCGAAGTTCATGGGATAGGAGGCCGGATGGGTGATTTCATTCCTGAACCGGCCGTCTTTATCATAGACCAGAATTTTTTTGCCCATGTTGTCAAGCACGTACACTGAAGCGGAATCGTCCGAGGCGACGCACTGCGGGAGCTGGTATTTGCCCCGGCCTGGGCCGTTTTCGCCATATACGGCGAGCAGTTTCCCGCGCGGGTCCAGGCGGCTCACCGTGCCGTAGCAGGAGACGAGCAGGCCGCCGCCGTCGCAAAAGACCCCGTAGGGGATCGCGTACTGGGGATTGATGTCGGGATTAAATTCGGTGTATTCAAACACGAGACGCATGGCCGGATTCCGGTGCAGGTAGTATCCTGACCTTGATGAAATCACGGCGTAAAAAGCCGCAAGTTCCTTGCTGAGCGAGGCCAGCGCCTTGTTCAGTCCGGCGGCCTTGAGCTCGAACACTGAAACGGCCCTGCCGTCGTCCGCGCTGTACAGCTGCACGACCATGCCGTATTCACCGGGCGATTCAAGGTACACGGTCCCGGTGACGATCCAGTTGACTCCGAGGGTTGAAGCCGCCTGGGAGAGGGCTTTCTGATCGGCCTGTCTGAGCGCTTCGCCGGACACGCCGGGCGCTCCCGAGGCAGATACCTCGATGCCGCCGGCAGTGTCTGACCTGATGATTTCCGCGACTCGCAACCTGATGTCCGAGAACTCGTGAGATGCATCGGGCGTGACGGTGAATTCGGCGACGAACAGGCTTTTTAAGGGCTCCCGGGGAGCTGCCGGCGCCGAAGCGGCCGACAACAGGCACCACAGGGCCATGGCGGTTGCAACCGTGTAATTTTTCATTGAATACTTCCTGGAAGTTGATGATCCGAGTCTATTCCGGCCGAGCAATTATTTCAAGAAAAATAAGGCAAGACGAGGAGGGCCGGCTCATGGGGCCGGCCCTCCTCGGTAAGAAGAATGAATGCGTTTTTATGCGGCGTACAGCTCGACAGATTTGACGCTGGAAAGGGGTATACGGTGTTCCCTGTTGCCCTTGTCGAAGGTTATTATCTCGTTGTCGATGAGTATTCTGTTCTTGTTCAGTTCGATCTCTTTCCCGTCAGCCAGGAGAATGACGATATCGAGTCCTTTTATTTCCAGGTATTTTTTAAGAAGTTCTCTGAAATCCTGATTGTTTTTCCTGCCGCGGCCTTTCTTCATAAATACCTCTTGAAATGAATTTTTTTCCTTATGTCACATCTATGCCACATCAATACTATCGGCAACTCATTTATGTCCTTTAGAATTTTTTGGGAATTCATGACCTGTGCGGCCAGCTAACGATTTCGCATTCCGCCGCACGATGTTTTTTATTGACTATCTTTTCCAGTAGGATATACTATAATATACGGTTGAAAAGATCCATGATGAATGCATTGCCTGTCGTGGAGGATGAATGAAGGGTACGGTGCTGTGGAACGAGAAGATGAGCGTAGGTGTGCGTCAGTTTGACGAGCACCACAAAAAAATCATTGACCTCATACACAATTTGAGCGCCGCTAAACAGGAGGGGATGTCCCGCGAGGAAATATATTCCGTAATCAGCGAACTGTCGAGCTACGTGCATTATCATTTCACCGCGGAGGAAAGGATGATGCGTGTCTATCATTATCCTGATACGATAAACCATATCCGGGAACATCGTTTCTTTACCGGCCGGATCGAGCATTTCGCGAATAGTTACGCATCGG
>JAKLIV010000016.1 GCA_022709405.1 Spirochaetota bacterium | reverse complement strand
ACAGCGCGGCCGAAGCGATAACCGGATGGAGGCAGGTCGATGCATCCGCTAAAAGCATCGACCAGGTGCTCCGCATAATCGAAGAAAAAAGCGGCAGGCTCGTCTCGAACCCGGTGCATGAAATAATCAAGAGCGGGACCATGATCGAGTTCGCTCATGACATAGTGCTGATCGACAGGCAAAACGGAAGGAAGAACATCGAGGCCGCCGGCGCCCCTATAAAAGACAAGGACGGGCACAATTACGGCGCGGTCTTCGTGGTCAGGGACACCACCGACAAGCTCAAGATGGAGGCCGACATCCTCAAGGCGAAAAAAATAGAATCGCTGGGGGTCTTCGCCGGAGGCATCGCGCACGATTTCAACAACCTTCTCACGGCCATCATTGGAAACATTTCCCTGGCGCGCATGACGGCGTCCGAAAACGAATCCGTCGCCCAGATACTGGAGGACGCCGAGAAGGTCTCGCTGAGGGCCCGCGAGCTCACCACCCAGCTTCTCACTTTCTCGCGCGGCGGGCTGCCCGTCAAGAAGCTCACATCCCTCCATTCACTGCTGACCGACACCGCGAATTTCGTGCTCAGCGGGTCAAACGCAAAGCCCGAATTTCATCTGCCCGCCGACCTGTGCAACGTCGAAATTGACGAAATCCAGATAAGCCAGGTCGTGCATAACCTGATCCTGAACGCCCGCCAGGCCATGCCCGAGGGCGGCGTGATCGCCATCTCCGCAGAGAACATAGAACTGAACGAGGGAGATGTCGTCAACCTCCGGAAGGGGAACTACGTCAAAATCACCATTTCAGACCAGGGAATCGGAATACCACAAGAGAACATCCAGAACATATTCGACCCGTATTTCACCACGAAACCTCTGGGAAGCGGCCTCGGCCTGGCCATTACCTATTCGATCGTGAAAAAGCACGAAGGCCACATAACCGTGAAATCCGAACAGGGCAAGGGCACCGATATCGCCGTGTTTCTTCCCGCTTCCGAAAAAGTATGCTTCGACGTACAGAGCCCCGCGCCCGTGGCCGAGGTCAGGGGCGGCAGGCTCCTTCTCATGGATGACGAGGAGATCGTCCTGGATGTAACCGAAAAAATGCTCACCAAACTCGGCTATACCGTGACAAGGGCGAAAACCGGCGAAGAGGCCGTGCTTCTTTACGGCGCGGCGACGCAGGCCCGGGAGCCGTTCGACATCGTGATCATGGACCTCACCATTCCCGGAGGGATGGGAGGCAAAAGGGCCATCGAGGCGATCAGGAAGATCGACCCGTCGGTAAAAGCCGTGGTATCGAGCGGCTATTCGAACGATCCGGTCATGGCGAACTACAGGGAATACGGCTTCAGCGGCGTCGTGGTGAAGCCTTTCCGGTTTGACGAGCTGGCCGAAGTGCTGAGCAAATTATAGGCTGATGCCGGTTTACGCCGGCCTGGCCGCGCAGGCGCAATCACAGAAGAAAATATTCTTGCCAAAAAAGTTCCCTTCTGCGATGAAACGCCATGCTCGCTAAAAGAATCATCCCATGCCTCGACGTAAAAGACGGGCGCGTCGTCAAGGGCGTCAATTTCATCAATTTCAAGGACGCCGGGGACCCGGTCGAAAACGGCCGTTTCTATGATCATGAGGGCGCGGATGAGCTCGTTTTCCTCGACATAACCGCTTCTTCCGACAGAAGAAACATCATCCTCGAAATGGTCAAGGGAGTGGCCGAGACGGTCCACATTCCTTTCACGGTCGGCGGGGGAATCAGGTCGGTCGAGGACGTCAGGCTGATCCTGGGAAACGGGGCCGACAAGGTCTCGATCAACACTGCCGCGGTCCAGAATCCTTCCATCATCACCGAATCGGCGCTGAAATTCGGATCGCAGTGCATCCTCGTCGCCATTGACGCGAAAAGCGACGATCGCGGAGGCTGGACGGTATACCTGCACGGAGGCAGGACCCCGACCGGGATAGACGCGGTCGAATGGGCGGTCGAAGCCGAAAAAAGAGGCGCCGGAGAGATCCTGCTGACAAGCATGGACAGGGACGGCACAAGGGCCGGCTACGACATCCCGCTGACCAGGGCGATCGCCGAATCGGTATCGATTCCCGTCATCGCATCCGGGGGAGTCGGGACCATCGAGCACATGTATGAAGGATTCACCGAAGGCAGGGCGGACGCGGTCCTCGCGGCCTCGATTTTTCACTTCAGGGAAATATCTATAGAAGAAGTCAAAAAGAGCCTGGGGGAAAGGGGAATCCCCATGCGCCCTGTTGCTAAGACGTGACGAAATACACGATAAGGCCGATCAGCAGCAGCAGAATGACCATCAGTGTGATAATGAGAGGCATCATGGCTGAAGGAGAGCTTTCGACCTTGCCGCCCGTTGGATTGGCGCCCTGGTCAAGGGCCACCTTGATGTTGTCCTCTTCCTCGTTTATCCTGATGTAAATCCCTTTTGCGACGATCGCGAATATCTTGTAGCCGCCGCTGGCGAGATGCCTGAATGAAACGATCCTGCCCGGGATCGGCTTGATGCGCTGCTGTTCCTCGTCATACGCCTTGAATGCCTTGGCGAGGTCCCTGCTCTTGGGATTCGGGTCGATGATGCTGATCATGATCCTGTCGCCGACCGCAAGATCCCTGATCTCCTTCCCTTTTATCGGGGATAGTATCAGGCTTCCCTGGAGTATCAGCTTGATCTCCTTGCCGGCAAGGGCGTCGTCTTCCTCCTCTCCCCCCGATTCTCCTTCCGCTGGTTTTTCATCCTTTTTACCGAGCTCGCGGGGATCGAGTTTCTTGCTGCTCTTCGAATCGAGTTCCATCTCGAGGGAGGATGTCGGCTCGAAATCGACGCTTATGTTCAGCTTCTGAAAACCGAGGCGGTTCTGGACGACTTTCATGAAATGGCGGTTAATCGCAATTTCATCGTTCATTTCGATGAGCCGCTTCAACTCGACCCCGAACTCGAGGTTGAGTCCCATGGCAAGCTCGTCCTTCATATGTGCGACAAGCACGTCGTCATGTTCCTTCTTGTTGAGATTCTCGGTTATCTCCTGCTCGAACTGGCGCCAGCTCACGGTCGTTTTCATGTCATCGACCGAAAAAGACGGCGTCACGATCAGATAGGGAGGATACATTATGGCATAGGTGGGATTATAAAAAACCAGGGCAGCGCCGTATATTGAAGATGAAAACGTTATTTTTATCGCGTAAATGTCCTTGTATCCGCCCGATATCATTTTTTTGGCCTTATCCATGTCTCCATGGGTGTAATATGCCGCGATATCGAGCCGTTTCGTCTGTTCTGAAAGCGAACTTACCGCCGATTCGAGATTTTCAGCCATAATTACCCTATTTTACCTTTTTTGTCACAACCGCTTTGATGCGCTCCAGAAGCACCCTTCTATTTATCGGTTTAAGGATATAGTCGCCTATGCCCATGGAAATGAGATCCTGCATGACCCCCTTGGTCGTTTCTTCGCTTATGAAAACGATTACAGGCTTGTTCGGTTTCTGATTCAGTTCGTACATGAGAGCATAGCCGTCGAGAATCGGCATGTCCAGGGTGGTCGTCAGAAGATCCAGGGGATTTTCAAGCTTGTCGAACTTGTTCAGGGCCTCCTGGCCGTTCGATGCGGTAGCGACGATTTCATATCCCTCGGATTCAAGAATCTGGACGATCTGCTTTCTCTGAAACTCCTTGTCCTCGACGATCATTAAACGGTAAGGGCGGCCATTGGGTCGCAGGCCGTCGGGTCTCTTGGTATTGATGCTTGGAAATGAGTCCGGCGTTTTCATGAATATTCCTCTGACGAGCATTGCATAATAGTCATTTTTCGCTTATTATTCAGCCCATTCGTTCTGGTTCACTGAAATAACCTGAAAAATGGCGATTAACAGTATCATTTATATAACATTATACGCAATAATTCAATTCAAAACTATTGTCAACTTGAAAAAAAACTGCAGACAGGACCCCTGCATAGCGTCCTGCGCCTGCATTTTCATTATAATACCGCTCCACTCCAGTAAAAATTGTTGCCTGAGAGCAGACAGCATGAGAAAACATCTACCATGAGTCCATACAGAGTAAAATGCTTCCTGGCCTTCGCCACATTCATCTGGCTCATCCATCCGCAGGCTCATTCTGCGGGGACCTATGATCCATGCCTTAAATGGCGGTCCCTCAAGACAGAACATTTCCGGATACATTACCATCAGGGACTGGAACATGCGGCCCGGCGCATGGCCGTAATAGCCGAAAAGGCGCACCTGGAGCTCTCGGCGAAAATCGGCTGGACCACTGCCCTGCGCACCGACCTAGTACTGACCGACAACACCGACCTGGCCAACGGCTCCGCGACCCCCTACCCGTTCAACCGGATCGAAATCTACATTTCCCGGCCAGAACCGGACTCGACCCTGGGCAACTATGACGACTGGCTTGAATCCGTTTTCACCCACGAGTACACCCATATTCTCAACCTCGACACGGTGCACGGCCTGCCGCAGGCGGGACGGCGGGTGCTGGGCAGAAACCCGCTGTTCTACCCCAACCTGTTTCAGCCTGTATGGATCATCGAAGGAAACGCCGTTTTTCACGAATCCCGCAAAAAGCCCTTCGGCAGAAACAACAGCGCGTACACCGACATGATCATGAGGACAGATGCGCTTGCCGGCTCATTCAAGAGCATCGGCAAGGCGTCGCACTTCACGCGGGAATGGCCCAGGGGAAAGGTCCCCTACCTGTACGGCGGGCTTTTCATCCAATACCTCGAAGACGCCTACGGCCAGGGCTCATTCGCCCGCTACATGCACGAAAACGCCGACAATCTCGTACCCTTCTCGGACAACATATACCCGATTCCCGGCCTGTTCAACAAGGACGCCATGGACGTTTACGGCAAACCGTTCTTCATGCTGTGGAATGACTGGCGGGAAAAAACCGTTTCGCGGTACAGGGAACAGGCATCGGCGATTGAAAGCAGGGGGCTTACAGCCATAGACCATATTTCGGATGCCGGATCGTCGTCCAGATTTCCACGCTTCAGCAGGGACGGCAAGACCGTCTACTACGTGTCATCCTCCGACAGAAAGGGCGGGCACCTCTACGCCCATGACCTCGCGAAAAAATCGGCGGCGAGGCTTTGCAGGGTCAACGCGCCGAGCAGCCTCTCGGCCGCCGACAGCGGCGACCTGTATCTCGCAGACGACGAATACTACAGGAATTTTTCCCTTTACACCGAGGGATTCATCTACGGCAGGCATTACCGGCAGGCGACTTCACGGCTCCGGGCAAGGCATATCGAAGCCTTCAAACACGGCCTCATCTACATCACCTTCGACAGGGACCGGTATTCACTGGTCATCTCCGACCCGGATTTCAGGAATCCGCGCGAAATAATAAGCCGCTCCCCGGTACAGATCTCGGGCGTGCGGGTCTCTCCGGACGGCGTACGCGCGGCCTTTACCCTGAAAGACGGCGGCGGGCATGCCGATATTGCGATCATCGACCTGAAAACACAAGCGATGATCAGGATCACCGATGACCCTGGCGCCGACACCTCTCCCGCATGGCTCCCTGACGGGAAAAAACTGCTGTTCGCGTCTGACAGAAGCGGAATCTACAATCTGCATGAATACGATCTTGCCACGCACAGGATCAGCAGGATCACCAGCGTGACCGGCGGGCTTTTCAGCCCGGACATATCCCCCGACGGGACGAAAATCGCGGTCGCCTCGTACCAGCCGAACGGATTCAGGATCGGCCTGATCGATTATCCTAAAACCACTTTCGACGTGGAAACCGCCGAGCCCGAAGTGCTTGACATGAGTTTTTTCGAAGCCGCAGAACAGGGCGACAACGGCGGCGAGGTTGACGGATCGCGGCCGTACTGCGCATGGAACTCGGTGCTTCCGGCCTTCTATATACCGGTGCTCGAAACCCGGGAATTCTATCCCGGAGCGTACGATTTCATCACCGGGGTGTGGGTCCAGGGAAACGATACCCTGAACAGGCACTCGTATTACCTCGCCCTGAACCTCTATCTCATCCAGGTGCGCCTCGGCATCCAGGCGAGCTATACCTATTCGGGCCTGTATCCCGACATCACCGTCGGGTACTATGACGACGCGATTTTCCTGTGGAAAGACAATTTCCCCTGGGAGTCACGGCATGATTACTTCCTTGAGAGAAAACTCCATCGCGGGGGATACCTGACAAACGTGTATCCCTTCATCACCTACCGGGTCCAGCAGTATCTCCAGTGCGGCTATTACCTGGAAAAGGAATTCAGGGACCGTTATCGACCCGGACGGGACACGATCAGCGACGAAAGGCTCCTCGGAAGGATGCAGTTCGGCTATACGATCAACAACGCATACGTGTATCCCTACTCGATAAGCAGGGAGCACGGTCGGGACCTTGCGGTAACGGCCGACGTTTACCACCGGTATTTCGGCTCAGACGAGGACTTTTACAAGATCAGGGCGGATTACAGCGAATACCTTCCCGGATTTTACCGAAGCAGCGTGATCCTGCTGCGCTTAAGGGGCGGGATTTGCCTGGAAAACGGCGACGAGCGGCCCTACTCTCTGGGCAGGTTCGAAAGCGGATACGTCGGCACCCCGGCCGCCGGAGACGACGAGCTCGGCATACGGGGGTTTCCGGCCGGGGAAATCAGGGGAAACCGCCTCCTGGCGGCAACGGCTGAAATACGGCTGCCGCTCGTACAGAAGGACGCGGCGTTCCGCACGGTGCCGGTCATGTTCAGGGACCTCTGGATGAACGTCTTTTTCGACTGCGGCAGCGCCTTTGACGGCCCCCTCAGGGCTGAGGATATCGGCTACAGCGCAGGGGCCGAATTGAATCTGAAAATAACCCTGGGATACAATGTCGACGTGACCGGGCGCATCGGATACGCGTACGGGTTCACCGCGCCTGGAGGGCACCAGGTCTACTTCGCGGTGAGCTCGTTTCTCGAGGGGTCCCTGTATCCGCAGGGGTCCAGACCGCGGCGCCAGGGGAAAAATCCGGCGCAGGATTTCGAGAAAAAACGCTGGAACAAAGAATCAGTATAATTTAGAAAAGGCATCATCCCGATAATGATAGTGAGAATGCCTTTCGTAAACTGAAATCCGGAAAACAACCGGCCCGCGGGCGGGCAGACACATGCAAGGAGACTGAAATTGGGAAACGGTGAAGAAAAAAAGTACACGATAACCCCGCCGGATTTTAAGACCGCGATAACCGAAGGAAAGGACTTCTACATACAGTTCCACCTCATCGACATGGATGTCGAGGCCCAGATCGTCAAGATAGTCCACCGCTACCTTGAGAAATTCGACATTCTGTACATTAAAGACACCGTCATAACGGTCCTCAAAGAGCTCATCAACAACTCGATCAAGGCCAACATCAAAAGGCTCTATTTTAAACTGAAGGGGCTCGACATCAACAAGACCGAAGACTACCGGACCGGAATGGAGACCTTCAAGGAAGACATCTATCAATCGGGCGACGACGAGATATTCAACAAGCTCGAGGAATCCAACCTCGTGGTCAGGATCTCCTTCAAGAACACTGAAAACCACATACACATAAACGTCATAAACAACATCCCGATACTCGATTCCGAAATCATGAAAATCAACTCGCGGATAAAAAAGGCCTACAAATACGTCGACATTTCGGACGCGTTCGACGATGTGCTGGACGAATCCGAAGGCGCGGGTCTCGGGCTGATCATGGCCATGATGCTGTTCAAGAACTCCGGCCTGCCGGCAGAGTCGTTCAGAATATACCGGAAGGGGGACCTCACCATTGCGACCGTATCCATCCCCAAGGACATGAGCAAGGGAGAGGTGAAGCACAACATCACCCAGGAGATACTCAAGGAAATCGAGGCGATCCCCGCCTTCCCCGAGAATATCAAGGAAATCCAGCGGCACTGCAACAACCCCGAGGCCACCATAAGGGAAATAGCGGATTCGATATCGAGGGACCCCGGACTAACGACCTCGATTCTGAAGCTCGCCAATTCGGCCGGATACATCACGATAAAAAAAGTCGACTCGATCGACGAGGCGGTGAAAATCATCGGCATCAGGGGCATCAACACCCTGCTGGTCGCCACAGGCGTGCACAAGGTCATCGATTCGCGCTACAAGAAGTTCGAATCCATCTGGAAAGACTCGTATAAACGGGCCTACTATTCCCAGAGAATCGCATCGCAGGTCAAAAAAGCGAGAATCGGCGAATTCGCATATCTTGCCGGACTGCTCGCAGACATCGGCAAGATCGTGTTGCTGTCGATCAACCCGGAGCAGCTTAAAAAGCTCAAGGAAATCGCCGGCAACAAGGCCATCGAAGACCCCACGCTGCTTGAGGAAATCAGCCTCGGCATAAGCCACAGCTCGCTTGGCGGTATGATCTGCAAGAAATGGCACTTCAACGATTCCCTGATCCAGGCCATCGAATACCATAACCGCCCCCACATGTCCCCGCCCGAGGTGAAAAACCTCGTGAACACGGTCTATCTCGCGGACGTTTTCGTCGAAATCGAAAACAGGAAATCCCGCTTCGATATCGTGGATGAAGACGTCCTGGAATTCTTCGATCTGACCGACAGGAACGTTTTCGCCGAGCTCCATTCTTCGCTGAAGGAGACGTACATCAACCAGCTCAACCTCGTTCACGGCGAGGAAACCGCCAAATAGCGCCCCAGTCTACCCCGCAATAAATTACTTGACGAAAGCCGTCCCGGCAAATGTATATTATGTGCCGATTCCGGAATGACGCTCATGCAATGGGGCCGAACTATGATACAGCCTTTTTATCCCGGTGTCAGGCTGATAATCCGGGGCGCCGCGTCCCCAATCTGAATTTAAAAAGGTAGCATTTATGAATTTTCAGGATCTGATAGCAAAATTAAACGAATACTGGGCCCGCAAGGGCTGCCTCATCATACAGGGATACGATCTCGAAGTCGGAGCCGGAACTTTCAATCCAGCCACGTTCCTCAAGGTGCTGGGCCCCGAACCTTGGAAGGTGGCCTATGTCGAGCCGTCCCGCAGGCCGACCGACGGCCGTTACGGCGAGAACCCCAACAGGCTCCAGCACTATTACCAGTACCAGGTGATACTCAAACCCTCCCCGGTCGACGTACAGGACCTCTACCTCGATTCTCTCCGCTACCTGGGAATCAGACTTGAAGACCACGATGTCAGGTTCGTCGAGGACGACTGGGAATCTCCGACCCTCGGAGCCGCCGGCCTCGGATGGGAGGTCTGGCTTGACGGCATGGAAATCACCCAGTTCACCTACTTCCAGCAATGCGGGAGCATCAACCTCTCGCCGATAAGCGTGGAGCTGACCTACGGACTTGAGCGGATTTGCATGTACATACAGGGCACCAATAATGTATTTGACATAAAGTGGAACGATGAGATAACATACAGGAATGTTCATCACAGGAGCGAGTTCGAATTTTCGCATTACAATTTCAATATGGCGGACGTGGATCTCCATTTCAAGCTGTTTGACCTGTATGAAAAAGAATGCCTGGCAGTACTGGACAATACCGGCATTACCGTCGTCCTGCCGGCGTATGATTACGTGCTCAAATGCTCCCATGTTTTCAACATGCTCGACGCCCGTGGTGCGATTTCAGTCACCGAACGGGTCGGATACATAGCGCGGGTGAGAAACATGGCCCGACGCTGCGCCGAACAATACGTGAAAATCCGTGAAGAGATGGGATTCCCTCTGCTGAAAAGATGAAAAGAGGCGTAAAAATTGCATTCAGGATTTAAAAATCTCGACCAGTACCTTGCCAAGTACGACAAGTTTATCATTTCAACGCACGAAAGCCCTGACGCCGACGGAATCGGTGCGGAACTCGCATTCAACGAGCTTCTGAATTTCCTGGGCAAAAAAAGCATCATCCTGAACTCTGACCCGCTGCCCGACACTCTTGAATTTCTCGACATCGAAAAGGAAATCAATATACTCGACAGCGAGGAAGAAGTTCCCCCCGATATCGACGAATATGCCCAGATCGTACTCGACACGAACGACTACGACAACATAGGCTCCGCATACCACATACTCAAAAACAGAGTGCGCGACATTTTCATAATTGACCACCACGACGCCGGAGACTCCGACAAGTTCGACACCAATTTCATCAGGGTCGAGGCATCGTCCGCGAGCGAGATCGTATACGAAATCATGTCGTATTACGGCAAAGACCTGACCTTCAAATCGGCGCAGGCCATATACACCGGGATGCTTTTCGACACGGGCTCGTTCAGGTACCCGAAGACGACCCCGCTCACCTACCGCATCGCTGCCCGCTGCATGGAGCTCGGAGCCGACCCGTTCAAGATTTACGAGCACCTCTACGAGAGCAACTCGCTTTCGAGCTTCTCTTTGAGGAGCCACATACTCGCGACGATGGAAGTGCTCCAGAACGGCAAAATGATAGCCATGAAGCTGACCCCGGACATGCTGAGGAGAACCGGGGCCTCTTTCACCGAGGGAGAGCCGGTCATAAACGTTCCGCTCACCGTCAAGGGAGTGATCGCGAGCATTCTCATCAAGCAGGACATCGTCGGCCCGGTGAAGGTCAGCATGAGGACGAAGGGCGACATTGACGTCGCCAGGCTCGCGATGGAAATGGGCGGAGGCGGCCACAAAAACGCCGCGGGTTACAAATCGAAGCTCTCTTTCGAGGAAACATACGTCAAGGCGATTGAGTCCATGGGACGCTTTTTCAAATAGACAATTATTGCGTGCGATCGGCAACCGGAGGAATCATGAACATGAAGCTTTTCCTGAAAATCCAGGGTATTCTTTTCATCATCATCGGGGTGTGCCTCATCCTGATGGTTCCCAAATTCTTTCCCCTTTACGGGCTCGAACTCAACCTTGCCGGGGCGATGTTCGGGAGATGGAGCGGCGCAGCATTCCTCGGCATAGGAATGATATCCTACAGCGTAAGCAGGCAGCAGATAACCGAATCGTTCAAGGGCGTGATCGACGGGCTTTTTGTCTGCAACGTCATGGGACTCGGCGCAACCGTTTTCGGGCAGATGCAGGGGGACCCCAACGTCACCGGCTGGATGGCGGTGATTTTCTGGCTGGCGGTGACCCTCGGTCTCGCCTATTTCAGATTCCTGAAAAGGGGAAATCCCTGAGTCAGGCGAGACCGGCTGAAGAGATATCGATCTTTCCTTTAATCCTCGCGGCGACCTGTGAAATGACCAGCGAGGAAGCGTAGCTCGCGAGCCTGCCCGACTGTTCCGGAGACAACCCGAGTGAAAGCCCGTACAGGAGCCCTCCCGCATACATGTCTCCGGCGCCGTTGGTGTTGACCACATCGGCCCTGTACACCGGAATCACATGCGACACGCCCCGTGATTTGACCAGGCTTCCCCTCTGGCCAAGCTTGACCACGGCGAACCCGCACATTTCATGGATATGATCCAGTGCCTTCTCCTGTTCCTTGCCGGTAAAAGACCTGGCCTCGTCTTCATTGACGAAAACGATATCGGCGTATTTCTTCACCACTTCGGAGAAAACACCGTGGATCCTCGTGATCAGCCCCGGGTCCGACAGGTCGATGGAAACCTTGACGCCCGCCGATTTCGCTATCTCAATCGCATACATGCACACATCCCGGAGGCCCGACGGTTCGAAGAGATATCCCTCGATGTGTATGATCCTCGAATTGCGGATATCATCGGCCGGAATATCGTCCCTGGAAAGCTTCTGGGCCGCGCCGAGGTGGGTGGCGAAGGTCCTCTCCCCGTCGGGGGTGATGAAGGTGATCGCATGGCCCGTCATGTGATCGTTCTGGCCGAGCCGCGCCCTGACCCCGGACTTCTCGGTGTCGAGAATATACCGCTCGCCGTGGGAGTCCCTGCCGACCTTGCCGATAAAAAGGCCCCGGCCCCCGAAATTTGAGACTCCGGCCACGGTATTGGCCGCACTCCCGCCGGGCGACACCTCCATGGGATAATCCCTGAGATCGTTCAGTATTTCCCTGCTCCTGGTCTCATCGATGAGCTGCATGCCGCCCTTTTCGAGCCCGAGCCTGCGGAGCATGGCGTCATCGACCTCGATCGTGAAATCCAGCAGGGCCGATCCTATGCCGGTGATGTCATAGAGGGCGTCTTTTTTCAAATCGTACATCGTTCGCTCCTTGCCCGACAGACGGGCCGCGCGGGGCAAGCGGTTTTTCCGCAGGCCTGAACCGGACTACGCCGGTGCTTATTAAAGAATCAGACACTATGGGAGCAATCAAGCCGACAGTCAATTATTTTTAAAATCAGGCGGATTAAATAATCCACGCCCTGTATCAGTGATGCAAATCGGAGGACTGAACTAAAACATTCTTCCACAGGCCGTTCTTTTCCATGCCGAGCCGCCAGAAAGAGATCGATCGGACCGATCCGGCATAGAGCGCCAGTTTTTCATTAATCGAGCGGAAATCCTCATAATAGATCTTGACCTGCACCGTCTTTTCATAGCTCAGGCTCGGGCCCCTGTCTATCGAGTATTCAGGCGCCGCCTTCTCATTTTTGATTATCTCGTCGACATGGCCCGGCAAAAGCGCCCTGCTGTAATTGCGGTCCTGCCAGGACCTGCCATAAAGAGGAAGCCCCATGATCAGCTTGGCAGCGGGAACGATTTTCAGCGCATAGGCCAGCACGTCCCTGCACCACGACAGCGAGGCCACCGGCCCTGGCGCGCTCCCGCTCCAGTGCTGGTCGTACGCCATGACCACGACCCTGTCGGCGACCGATGATATGTCGCCGTAGGAATAGGCGTCCTCCACGTTTTTTCTGCGGGCCGGGACCGCCACACTCAGGATCATGCCCCCCGGCAGCCTCCTTTTCAGCTCCTTAAGGAACCCGATGAACGCGGCCGCATCGCCGCCGGCGATCGCTTCGAAGTCGATCTGCACGCCCTGGTATCCGCTGGACGCGGCGACGATTTCGCCGACCAGCCTGTCGCGGACCCCATAGGAAGGGTTGAGGCAGAAATGCATGAGGGCCTTGCTGGAAAGATCGCTGATCACGAGGTGCACGCGCATCTTGCCGCCCCTGCTGTTTTTTATCGACGGGGGCGCCGCAGGCGCGGAAAGCCCGCCCCGGTGATTGACGCCCATGCTGAACCAGCACACATCGGTAATCGGCTCTTCTCCGGTCAGCCTGCCCTCGCTTCCCCTTATCAGATATCCCCACACTTCGTTGAATGTGAACGGTTTACCGCCGGCTTCATCGGGATAATCCGCGAATGCTCCCGCGGGCGTCAGCACAGAACATATAATGCACACTGAAAGAATCAAGGTGGATTTCATCACGCGGCTCCATGAAAATTATCTGTTACTATTATCACATGTTGCCTTGAAAATCTTTAGCGATAGATTCTGAACCGGTAATATTTCAGCGCCTCATGACCATCATTTCCGCCCCTGTCACAGAAAAGTGTTTACATAAATCGCGGCAGTCAATAAGGTATTACCGTTTGGCCGGGCCGGGAAAGGCATCGGCCAGCGACAATCGCCTGTAACGGGGGATCGACTCTGAAAATGATGTCCGCCATCGTCAATACATCGGGTAATTTCAAACTGAAAGAATGGCTTCAGAAAACGCCGAAGTCGTTACAAAAGGAATTTTATCGTTATTATCTTTTTCTCAGCTACATGTACATCTTCGCTTTTATGGGCCACCTGATTTTCCTTTTCCCGATTTATACCATGCTTGACAACAGGACCCCGTTTCGGAGCGGCATTGCATGCGCAATCTCCGACGCGCTCTGCTTTATAATGATCAGAAACGGGCTGGTGAACGCTTCGATACTGCTCTTTATCTGCACCATCGGCGCGCATACGATCCTGGGCATCGTCATTTTCGGAGTGACCTCGTCGCTGCCCATGTTCTTTCTGACGCTTCTGGGCCTGGTCTTTTTCACTCCCTGGAAGATTACGAGTAAAATATCATTCGCCGCGCTCCTGACCGCGGCCGCCATCGGCCTGACCTGCTACGGGCTCTATCATCCGCCGATAACCGAGCTGACCCCAGAGCAGCTCGTATTCTGGAATTCCGGCAACATCCTTGCCAACAGCCTGGCGCTCGGCTACGGCCTGTATTATTTCACCTATATCGTGGACGTATCCGAACAGAAGCTGAGATACCAGGCCGAGCACGACCTGCTGACTGGAGTCCTGAACCGAAACGCTATCGTCAAGGTGCTCGTATCGAGCATCGCCAGGTCGCAGAACAATCATGTCGCAGCCATCATGGGAGACATCGACCATTTCAAACGCATCAACGACACTTACGGGCATCTTGCCGGGGACGACGTGCTCAAGGGGGTGACCAGGATGCTTGGCGAGTCTCTTCGCGAGGGGGACGCCCTGGGGCGCTTCGGCGGAGAGGAATTCATCATGGTCCTTCCGGGTTGTCAGATGAATGCTGCGATCAGGGTCGCCGAACGAATCCGGTCAATGCTGAATGACACGCCGATTCAGACCTGCGAAGGGTATATCGGGGTCACGATGAGTTTCGGGGTGGCGGTAATGCAGCAGGGGCGCGATAACGACGGTGAGGCGCTCATCAAGCGGGCGGACCAGGCGCTCTACCGCGCAAAAAACGGGGGAAGAAACCGGGTCGAGACCGGATGAAAGGAGGCTGCATATCAAAGCTGTACTGTTCGATATCGACGGAACCATACTCAACTGCCATGGCGCAGGAAAGAACGCGCTCATCGACGCGGCCCTCGACACGCTGGGGACCATCGGCGAAATGAAAAGGGTCGACTTCCAGGGGAAGACCGACCCGGTCATCCTCAGGGAGTCGCTCGGAATATGGGGATTCGGCAGCGAGGCCGACAGGGACACGGTAGAAAAGCTCAAGCAGAGGTATTTTCATTATCTGGGTAAATACATGTACACCCATGACTCGGTGGTGCTCCCGGGAATCCAGCCGCTGCTGGAGAGGCTCAGCGGATGCCCCGGCGCGATAACCGGGCTCCTCACCGGTAACTTCACCGAGAGCGCGCACATCAAGCTGCAAAGATTCGGCCTGGACAGATATTTCAAATTCGGCGCCTACGGGGACGACGCGCAGCACAGGAACGGGCTGCCGCCGGTCGCAAAAAAGATACTGCTCGAACGATTCGATCTCGACATTCCATTCGAGGACATGGTCATCATCGGGGACACCGTGCACGACATCACATGCGCCAGGGCCTCGGGCGCGGTTTCGATATCGGTAGGCACGGGATGGACGCCGAGGGAATCGCTTATCTCGGAAAACCCGGACCATTTTTTTGACGATCTTTCCGACATCGACAGGGTCATGGACGCGGTTCTGAATGGAGCGGGCATACGCTGACCGGATGATGGGGGTTTCAGCTCTTTTCCTGGGAGCACCGGTCTTCCGGTTGCAGTATCTTTTCGACATCAAGTATGATGATCAGGCCTTCGTCGTGCTTGCCGACACCGCTCACGAATTCGTCGCGTATGCCGGTTCTGAAGTAGCTGCCGTGATCGATTGTTGAAACCGCCACATCGACGACATCCGAGACCGAATCGACGATCATCCCGATCAATTTCGATCTCACCTCCACCACGATGATCACGGTTACGCCGGTATAGGGAATCTCGGGCATGCGGAACTTCAGGCGAAGATCGACGACGGGAACGATCTTGCCCCTGAGATTGATGACTCCTTTCAGGCAGGCCGGGCTGCGCGGCACCTGGGTGATTTCGACCATATCGATGATGTCGCGCACCTTGAGGATATCCACTCCGTACCGTTCGTTACCGATCATGAAGGTCACGAACTGTTCGGTTTCTTCGGCGGACTGCTCATCAAGCTGCGTCTGCGGAACGATTTTTTCATTTTTCATGCTAATCCTCGACGCATTTTGAAGCGGTTTCGCTGCTCATGCTCCATTATAGCCGTTTCCCACGCCCGGTCAAGTCCCCGCCCCGGTCAATCCTCCATTTTTTTTTCAGTTTTCCGAGCAGATAATCCACCTCCCCTGTTCCCATGGCCAGACAGGCCAGAAAATACACGAGCATTCCCGCCGAAACGATCAGGAAAAGCCCCAGCGCCCTTGAACCGAAAGAGCCCGAGGTCCAGTCGAAAAACGACGCGATCAGCGCTGTCGAGCACGCCATGAGCGCCGCCGCCGCGGCATACTTCGCAAGGGGGAGAAGAATATCCCTGGCCCCGATCGCGCCGATTTTTTTCCTGAGCCACAGCTGAAGAAGGACCATCTGAACCGTTACGGAAATCGAGTTGGCGAGGGCAAGACCGCCGTGTTTCAGCGAGGACCCCATAAGAAGCCAGCCGGCCGCAATATTCACGATAAAGGAGACGGCGGCCGCGATGGCGGGACTGCGCGTGTCGCTGAGCGAATAGAAAGTTGGGGCGGCGATCCTGAGCACCGCTATCGGCGCGAGTCCCAGGCACGAAAAAACCAGTGCGCGGTATGTCATTCGCGCATCTTCCGGACCGAAGCTCCCCCTCATGAACAGAACCGAAATCACCGGGTATCCGACCGCCGCCAGGGCGGCCATGGCGGGAACCGCAAGGAACAGGGAGGCGCGTATCGACGAAGCATACAGCGACCTGATCCTGCCGATCTCGCTCGATGCGGACAGCCTCGACATCTCGGGAAGGATTACATTTCCGATCGACATTATGAACACCCCGAGCACCAGCTCCGTGAGCCTGTCGGAGTAATACAGGTAAGATATGCTGCCCCGGGTGAGCCTGGAAGCCATGACGGTGCTGACGAGAATGTTCACCTGGTAGACCGCGATTCCCAGGAGGGAGGGAAGCGCCAGCGAAAATATCTTTCTCACCCCCGGGTGGGCGGTGTCGGGGGAGAACTTCATTCTGAAGCCCGACTTCGCGAGATAGGGGACCTGGATCAGGCACTGGAGCACCGCCCCGCCGAGCAGCCCTGCGGCCACGCCGTAGATCGGTTCGGCCATGAAACTCACCGAGACGAGTATGCCTGAGATGATGCCCGCGTTGAGCAGCACCGTCGCGAACGACGGCGCGAAAAAAAATCCGTGCGAATTGAGCACCCCCATCGAGAATGCGACAAACACCGCGGAGAGAAGAAAAGGGAACAGCATCCGGTTCAGGCGAGCCGCGGTTCCAAGGACAAACGGATCGTCGATCCCCCAGCCCATCAGCCCCGCGATTTCCGGGGAAAAAACGACTCCTGCGAGAACGATGGCTGCGGTTGCCGATAAAAGGAGAGTGAATGTCTTCTGCGCGAGTTCAAGGGCCTCGCCCTCTCCGCGCTTGATCCTTGTTTCGGTGTAGACAGGGATGAAAGAAACCGAAAGAGCCCCTTCGGTCACCAGTCTCCTGAAAAGGTTCGGGATCCTGAACGCGATGAAAAAGGCGTCGGTGATCCCCGTGGCGCCGAAAAAAGCCGCAAAAAGAGCCTCCCTGACGAATCCGAGAATCCTGCTCGTCATGGTCGACAGCGCCACGATAAGGGTCGATTTCATTATTGAAGACACGGCTCCTCCGGCGCAACAGTATGGCCGACGAAGACCGGCGAGTCAAACATAAATAATCCAAATTATCTTGACAAAAAGCGCCGACGGGGCTGTAACTACTTAATCTTTTACCTGTGCGCTAAAACAATGAAAAAACCGTCCTTATTCCTTTTATTTCTCCTCATTATCTCGTTGATCGGGCCTTATGCCGCAAATGCCGGGTACTTCGACGAAGGCAAAAAATACTACATATACAAAAAATACGACAAGGCCAGGGAGATGTTCCTCAAGCAGGTCGAAAAAGGCGACCACGGGGATTCGTATTATTTCCTCGGTGAAATCGAGAAAATGCAGGAAAACTATCCGGCGGCCGAGGACCATTTCAGAAAGGCGATCGCCGTTCCCTCGACCACCAGAAAATACAAGCGAAACGCCTACTGGAACGTGATCATCCTGACCGAACAGAGGGGGGACTATGCAGCGCTCATGGTCGCCTGCAAGGAAATGTGGCATGCGCTGAGGGATGAAGGCGCCCGCACGAAAATGGAAGGAATCATCAACAAGTACCTCTGGACCGACGACAACGAAGCGATCGCAAAATACAAAGAGGGAATGGACGCGAAAGAGAGGGGAGACCATGAAAGGGCGCAGGAACTGTTCAGGGAGGCGCTGAGGAGCGACAGCTCGTTTCTGGCGCCTAAATTCGAGATAGGCCTTGCCTACTATAAAAAAGGCGATATCGGCAACGCATCCGGTTATTTCTCCGACATCGCGGAGCGCATACCGTTCTATTCTGAAGTCCAGCTCATCATGGGAGACATTTATTACGAAAAAAAATACTATTCCTCCGCACTCGAGTATTACTCGAAAGCCGACGAGTTCGGGCTCAACGACAACGACACCGAATACCACATCCTCATAAAAAAGGCGAACTGCAATTACAACCTCGGCGATCTTGTCGACGCCGAGCTCGACCTCGAAAGGGCCCGCAAGATAAGGCCGTCGTCGCTCGATCCGCTGCTTCTCGAGGCGGCCGTCATGATAAAACAGGAAAAATTCGACGAGGCCCTGAAGATACTGGTGAAAGCGGAGTCGCTGAAACCGGACAACGCCGCTATCCTTTTCCAGATCGGCAGCATCTACTACAACCGGAAAGACTGGCGCTACCTTTCCTATTTCGACAGGGTATACTCCCTGGCGAAGGCGGACGGCGATGAAGCCAGGTACGCGAGAATAATCCCCATACTCGTCGCGGGATATTATGAAAAAAAGGAATATCAGAAGGCTCTCGACTTCATCGGACAGGCCAGAGCGGGCGCCATCACACATGATCTGCGTCTCATGGCCGCTCATTCGAGCTACCAGCTCGGCAGGTATGATGCGGCCATCGATCACTTCGAAAAAATTTCTCTCGCGCCGAAGGACCAGGCCGTCCTGTGCAAGGCCTACGCGAGAAGCGGCAGGGACGACAGGGCGCGCGAAATAATCGAGCGCGCGATGTCGAACGATGAATTCGCGAGGGAGGCCCGGTCCGATTCACATCTCTCGCGCATAATCGCGAATTTAGAACAGGAACGCAGGCAGCAGGAGGAAGCGCGGCGCCAGGAAGAGACAAGGCGCCAGAAGGAGCGCGAGGCCCAGATTGAGAAGGAGAAAAGGGCCAGAGAAGCCGAATCACGGCAACAATCCGAAGAGGCTGCCCGACCCGAAGAGCCGGTTCACTCCCCGGCCGAGAACTCCGCCCCGGACCATCCCGATGGAGGTTCGCACCCGCATTGACCGAAACACCCGCACAAAATGCCAATCCGAGAAACCTTTTTCTGGGAATATCGCTCGTCATCGTGTGCGCCGTCGCATCCATCCGCCTCGGAATGGCTGTATCAACTCTGGCGCTGGCGCTGACCGGCGCGGGTTTCGGCTGGATTTATTCTTTCCTCAATTTCTGCGATCCGTACTCGCACTCCGACTTCGTTCAAAACGGAAACGCCGCCGTGGCGTTTATCGCCGTTTACGCGATAGGCGCCGGCGCCGGTCTCGGCGGATTATTCGTCTGGGCCGCCTCCCTTGCCGCGATCATTGCCGCCGAAACGGCAAATTCATTCATAACCGGATCAAACCGGAGAGAGTTTCCCGTCATGGGAGCGCTGCTTTCGGTCATGGCAGCCATAGCGGCAGGCATGATTTATCTGCAGCGCGCAGGCGCGGCGCGGGCCGACATCACGACCTGGCTGACCGGATGGGCGCTGCACGAAACCGGGACTTTTTTCCCTGCCGCCATGGTCGCGCTGCTTGCCGCCGCGGCGGTGTTCGTATATCGGGCCCGGGACACACTCGTCCTTTATTCCCACGGACGCGAATACTACCGTCCCCCGTATGCCGAATATGCCGGAGTAAAAGCCGTTCTTATCGCCGGGAAGGCCCTCGCACTTTCAATTTCATACGCGCTTGTCGGCGTTTTCGGAGGCGTTGCGTACTACCTGATGGCTTCATCGAGAAGCCGGTATGCCTTCGCCGAATCAACGGCGGCGGCGGTTCTTTTCGCGCTGATACTCTCTTCAGTAAGCCGGAATCTCTGCCCTGCCGGGGCTGTCGCGGTATCGCTGGTTGCGACCCAGGCGCTTTTCGCTTTTCACCGAAGAAACTGCGGGAGGATTTATCGATGAATCCGGGGGAAAATCATTTTTCTGGCGGGCGTCCTGATGGTTGAAATTTCAAACATAACTCTTTCTTTCGGCGGAAAAACGGTGCTCGATGACGCGAGCATCTCATGCGCGGACGGCGAGATCGTGGGAATCATCGGGCCTGCAGGCTCAGGAAAGAGCTCTCTTCTGCTTGCCGCGGCCGGACGTCTGAAAAGCTACCGGGGCTCGGTGCTGCTCGACCGGCGCGACATCAAAAAAATGAACAAAAGGGAAAAGGAGCGCTCGGTTTCGTTTTTCAACGGAGCCTCGCCGCTCAATATCGAGGACACCCTCGAGAATTTTGTTGTCCTGTCCAGGGTCTGCGGCAGGAGCCCTCTCTCGCCGCTTACCGATGTGGACCGTGAAATTGCGGGAACCTATATCGCCGACCTGGGCATTGAACGATCCAGCAGCGAAAAAATCGGCGAACTCTGTAAAAACGACCTTGTTCTAACCCTGCTTGCCCACGCGTTCACACGGGAGCCCCGCACGATCGTCCTGGACGAGCCCGGCAGGTTCCTTGACCTGAATTCACTCCGGCTCCTGCACAGGACCCTGGCGAAAATATCTGCGCGCGCTCATGCGGCCATACTTTTCTGCACCAGCGACATCAACTTCGCGTCTCAGATGTCCGACAGGATCGCGGTAATTTATCAGGGAAGGATTGTCGAGGAGGGCAAGCCGTCGATAATCACGGCAGAAACGGTCAGGAGATACTTCGGAGTCGATGCGGTCATGTCGAAAAACATCTTCAACGGCAGGCCCGAGGTGCACTTTTTTCCCGAGAACTGAGCTTTGCCGTTTGCCGGGTGTCAGGTGAAATACTTTATCTTGGTCTGCCCTTCCTCTATGCTTCCGGCGAAAAGAAGGAACGCGTACACGTCCATGTCCTCGGCGAGGCGGATGAGATCGTCGCTCGGCCACACGTAAATGACCCTGGTCCCGTGCTCTTTCGCGAAAAACGAAACATCGACAAGCGAGGACAGCCCCGAGGAGCTGACGAGCGTTATGTTTTCAAGGTTGATGATGACGCTTTCCTTTTCGGTGATGCGCTGCACCAGGGATTTGAACGTTTCCTCGTCCTGCGCCGTCAGGGTTCCCGAAAGATCTATGATCTTGACGCCGTTGTTCTCTCTGACGGTGTAGTTAAGCATTTCCCTTATCCGCGACCGTCACCCGAACGACTCTTCGAGCACTTCGTAGAGCACTTTTTCGTCTATCTGCTGGTTATAAAGGGGATTGCCGATGCCTTTCAACAGCACGAAGTTGAATTTACCGCCGGCGTTCTTCTTATCGTACTGCATATGTGCGATGATTTCATCAGGGGCGAATGAGACGTCCTTCCTTACAAGATCATATGTCTTGAAAATGACCCCTATACGCTTTATATCGTCGTCGGTGAGCCACCCGAGCTTTTTCGAAACAGCGAGTTTGACCTTCATCCCGAGAGCAACCGCCTCGCCATGAGTGATGTCCTTGTAACCTGAAAGCGACTCGATCGCGTGGCCTATCGTGTGCCCGTAGTTTAGGATCGCCCTTCTTCCGCTTTCTTTCTCATCGGCCTCGACGACCGCGGCCTTGAACGAAGCCGACTGAGTGATGAGCTGGGCGATGACCTTGTCGTCCCGTATCGAGTCGGTGTCGTTGCTTTCAAAAATCCGCACCGAAGACCTGTCGCCGATCAGGCCGTGCTTGAGCGCCTCGACCAGGCCGTTTTTGAACTCGGCGTCATCGAGGGTGTGCAGAAAGGATATATCGGTGACCACCATGGAAGGCTGATGGAAGGAGCCAACGATGTTTTTTCCGGCTGAAAGATTGACCGCGACCTTTCCCCCTATGCTGGAATCGACCATCGCGAGAAGCGTCGTGGGCACGTGTATCACCCTGATGCCCCTCATATATATCGAGGCGAGGAAACCGGCGAAATCCCCCACGACGCCGCCGCCAATCCCGATGACGACCGACTGTCTCGTGAGGCCTTTAGCCAGAAAATCCTCAAGAAACATTTCGGCATACCTGTAATTCTTATTCTCTTCGCCGTCGGCCATGAGGAATATTTCCGGCTCGTTCATATGCTGAATGGCGCTGCGTATATACCGCTCATGAATCTCGAAAACGCGCGAGCTTGCCACAATCGCCACCTTGTCGGCGTTCCTGATCTCGTCCTTCTCAAATAGAGAATCGAGTATCCGGTTTCCGATATAGATCACATGGGAAATTTTGCCGGTCTTCACCGATATTTTGTCTATTTGTCCTGCCATATTCTACCCAGATATATTTCTTTATTGGAATTATTCAATATCGAAACCAGTGGACCATTCAGCGGGGGATACATCGGCAGTTCGCCGAGGCTTTCGGCGTCGAAAAAGGAATATCCATGAAGCCTTTCCTCCGAGCCGATGCGAAATTCCCCCGAATCATAGGTGCACCTGAAACAGATATTGAGCACGTGCCTCTCGCCCTCGGGATCGATGGAATCGCATACCATGGCCAGCGGTCCGATCGCGATGCCTATATTGAGTTCCTCCATGAATTCCCGCACAAGGGCCTGGTCCAGCGATTCGCCGTAGTTTACACCCCCTCCGGGCAAAAGCCAGTAAATACCTCCATCCTTCTTATGTGAAATCAGGAGCAGGCGGCCGTTCTCGACGAGTATCCCGCATACGCGTATCCTGACGGTTTTGGAAGGCGGCATCAAATTAAAAGCTCCCCTGTTTCGATTTTCCTCAGGGTTTCCATCGCGGCGTCCATCTCGGCTTTCCGTTTGCTCGTGCCTTCGCCCCTGAGTATCTCCGACCCGTTTATTACGAGCCTTACAATGAACTCCTTGCTATGATCCGGGCCCCTTTCCTCTACGACTTCATAGACGGGCCGTTCCTTGTATTTTTTCTGGACATATTCCTGCAGCGTCGTTTTCGGATCCCTCAGGTAGGTGAGGCTGTCGATCCTCTCGATATCCCTTTTCAGCAGATTTAAAATGAATTTTCTGCTCTCTTTCAGGCCCGAATCCAGGTAGATCGAACCGATGATCGCCTCGAGAGTGTTGGCGAGGATCGATGGGCGATCCCTTCCGCCGCACTGCTCCTCCCCTTTGCCCATGAGTATGTAGTGACCAAGGTCGATCCGCAATGCCGCCTTCGCGAGCGTCGCCTCGGATACGACGGCGGACTTTATCTTTGCCAGATTTCCCTCTTTGTAATCCTCGAAGCTGCTGTAGAGGTATTCGTTGACCACCAGCGCGAGCACCGAGTCACCGAGGTATTCGAGCCTTTCGTTGTCCCGCGTCTGGAATCCGGATTCGTTTACGTATGAACGATGGGTCAGCGCCCTGCTCAGGAGGGATTTGTTCTTGAATTTGACGCCGATAAACGACATTAATTTGTCAAGCTGGCGGATTCTGTGCCTCTTGGTCCTTTTCCTTTCTTCGATCGATAATTTCGTGCTGTCGGATACCATGCTTGCTATATCTTTGATCGAATATATCTCACAACGTCGTCTACCGTTATCAGCGACTCGGCATCTTCCTCGGGGATATCTATGCCGAATTCGCTTTCGAGAGCCATGACGAGCTCGATTGTATCGATCGAGCCTGCACCCAGATCATCGATGATGGATGCGTCAGCTGTCACCATGGATTCCGATACATCGAGCTGTTCGCAGATTATTTTTCTCACCCTTTCAAATTCGCCGTCCATCAAAACCCCCATCATCGCCGTGGTTTACCCGGCCATGACTGAAACAAAAATTCAACGCCGTCGCGAGTAATCATTATCATTTGATGATATTCAGTTGTCAAGATATAAAAGAGCACAAGCCAGTGCGCAAAAAAAGGGCTGCGCCTGCGCAACCCTCCAGATGTCTATAGCCTGATCATAAGCGGTTATTCTTTGATTTTTACCTTTTTTTCGACTACCAGTTCGCCCTTATAGTAACCGCATTCAGGACAAACCCGGTGAGGCATCGTATATGCGCCGCATTTGGGACACGGTCTCAGGTTCGGAACGCCGATAGCGTCATGGGACCTGCGCATTCTTGTTTTCGATTTTGATTTTCGTCTCTTTGGTACAGCCACGGCTTAACTCCATTACTCATTAGATATGAAAAAAAACATCATGGATTTTCTGCATGTGACATTGTATGTCAACATTTTTATTAAAAAAAGCATTTTTTTTGGCGGACCATGCTACATCACAGAAACCGGCATCAGCATCAGTCTCTTTTTGGCCCTCCGGGCAAAAAGGGATTGCGGATACAGGGAAATGACCTTGTTATAGTATTCCCTGGCGCTCGAGCTGTCCTTCTTCTTTTCGTAGATCGCGCCCATATTAAAAAAAGCCTGTTCGGATATTATGCTCTCTGGAAAATCTTTTTCAAAGCGCTTGTAGATGCCCAGGGCTTCGTCGACATCGCCGTCCTGCTCTGCAGCGATACCGGCCTTTACGATGGCGAGCTGCACGTAAAGCTCCGAGGAGGACTTATCGGCGAAGGAGATAAGGTTTTCCTTGGCTTTCTTGAACTGGCCCTCGTCAAAATATATGTTCCCAAGCATGTAGTAATTGATGTCATGATAAAAACCAAAAACGGATGACGAGGCTATATCGTCAAATTCCCTGGTCACTGCAGCCAGCGCCTCCCTGTCGCCCGAATCCTTCGCGGAGCGGTACTTCTCGAACGCTTTCTCGAAACGCACCTGGATTTTGCTCATTGAAGATTCGATGTACAGATACGCCCCTATTCCTGCGATACAAACGACAAAAAAACCGATCAGGGCGCCGAGAAAGACCTTTCTTTTGTCCTTGACGAAATCCCTCGCCTGCATGAGGGATCTTTCGACGATATTCCTTTCGATTACGATCTTGTTCTTGTTGATCTGAATTCTGTCTGCCATGTCACTCCTCGAGCTTTAAATCGACGAAATCGCCCAGTGTCGCCCTGGTCGGGCTTGACTGCTTCATAATCCGGTCAAGCTCTTCCTTTTCGGAAACGATCTCGTAATTCTTAACGCTCAGTGAAAGCCTCTTTTTCTCGACGTCGACGCCGATTACGACGGCGCCGATCGGTTCTCCTATCTTGAAGTGCTCCTCGAGGTTCTCGAGCCTTCTGCGGGAAACCTCTGAAATATGAACAAGCCCCTCGACATCATCCTCGAGCTTGACGAAAAGACCGAACGGGGTGATTCCCGAGATAACGCCGTCGACCTTTTTTCTGGGCGGGTATTTTTCGCTTATAAGGACCCAGGGGGATTTGATGAGCTGCTTGATCCCGCATGATATCTTCATCTCGTTTTTCTTGATGTCGAGAATCTTGAACTCGACCTCGTCCCCGGCCTTGAAAAGCCTGCCTAAATCCTTGGCATCGTCGTTCCAGCTCACGTCCGAGATGTGTACGAGCCCGTCGATATCGTCATCAAGCTCGACGAATAAGCCGAATTTCACGATCTTCTTGACCTTTCTCCTGTGGACGGATCCGACCGGATACTTTTCATCGATCGTGTCCCATGGGTTCGGGAGGGTCTGCTTGAGCCCAAGCGAAAGTTTCTTCTCGGCGGGGTTGATGTCGAGTATCTTCAGCTCGAGTTCCTGTCCCTTTTCGAGGCATTCCTTTACGTTTACCGAATTCTTTGTCCAGGAAATCTCGCTCGCGCCGAGATATCCCTCGATGCCGTCCTCGATCTCCACAAAAGCGCCGTAGGTGGTCACGGTCACAACGGTTCCTTTCACGATGTCTCCCGCACTGTATTTTTCGGCGGCAACCGACCATGGGTCCGCGGTGAGCTGCTTCAGGCCCAGGGATATTTTGCCCTCGGGGCGGTTGATATCGAGAATCATGAATTCGGCCTCTTCGCCGAGCTTGAGGAGCTTCCTCTGCTTGAAGACCTTCTTCCAGGTCATATCGTTGCGGTGAAGAAGGGCGTCGATACCCTCGACTTCTATGAAAGCGCCGAATTCGACGAACTTTATAACCTTGCCTTTAATCCTGTCGCCGACATTGTATTTTGAGGCAAAGGATTCCCATTTGGCGGCGTTTTCTTCATCAAGAAAGTCCTTTCTCGAAACGACGATCGTCTTTTTCTTCTCGTCGACGCTTTTGACAAGGAAGGTATATGATTCCTCAGTCTTGCTTTTACCCTTCAGGTCGGCGGTCAACGAAAAAGGAAGGAAGGCTGAAACGCCGCCGCAATCCACGAGCTTGCCTTTGTTGATCGAGTTGACGACCCTTCCGCTGACTTTGACGTTTCCTTGCCTGTACGACTGGATGAAATCCTGCCAGCCCTTCTCGAACTCTGCGGCCCGGTGGGAAAACTGGTACATGCCGTCTTTCATCTTTTTGTGCTTCAGCATGACGCTGACCACGTCGCCGACAGACGGCCTTGTTTCGAATTCCTCGATGGGGATTCTGCCATCGGACTTGGTGCCGACGTTCACATAGGCGAAATCGGAGTCGATGGTCACGATTTCACCGCTTATGATCTGGCCTGCAGCTATATCTTCAAGAGCCGAATCGGCTACATGTTCCATGTCTATGGTTTCGTTGAATTCCTGCGGTATCTGGTCCATAAATACAACCCTCATTGACTGTTAACAGAATTTCCGGCAAACTGACATGCGGATAAAAGATTGAAACCCGGCCTCACTGGGAGGGTCATGAAACTGACATGCGGTTTTCCGGCATCAGAGAACCCGGCTCACCAGGTCTTTAATCCTGCCAACAACTTCCTTTTTATTCATTCCGGTCGTGTCGAGATACAGCGCGTCTTCGGCCTTAACCAGAGCGCCGAAGGGCCTGCTTTTATCCTGCTCATCACGAAGTATAATCTGTTTTTTGATTAGATTTTCGTCAACATTTTTTCCCATTTCTTTGTATTCATTGACCCTCCTCGAGGCCCTGACCTCGACCGAGGCGTCAAGGTAAATCTTGAGGTCGGCGTCCGGAAAAACGACGGTTCCGATATCGCGGCCGTCCATGATCACCGAATGCTCGCGCGAAAAGTCCCTGAGGAGGGAATTCACGAAATTCCTGACCGGCACACTGTCCGAGACCGCCCCGATGTGCCTGGCAATCTCCTCGCTGCGAATGGACCGGGAGACATCGGCGCCGTTCACGAAGGTCCTGCACGTGCCGTCCGCCAGGAACTCCTGCCTGATCGAGCACTCCGAAAGCCCGGCGGTGAAATCGGTTCCCGCATCCACGGGCCCCTTCTGAAGAAAGAACCAGGTTACCGAGCGGTACAGCGCCCCGGAATCGATGTATTGCAGTCCGATATCGAGTGCGACCTCCCTGGCGACGCTGCTCTTCCCCGATCCGGCCGGTCCGTCAATGGCTATCTTGACCCTTTTCATCACTGAATTCCGTTTTTAAGCGATTTTACTCCCGAGAAAAACTCGGCAAGCCGGTCCGCCGAGGCGTTCCCGGAATCGAGGTAGCGCTGCCTGAACTTATCGAACTCCCCGGCGAAACCGGCAAGCGCCCTTGCGATGTTTTCCCTGTTCATCAGGACAATATCGCTCCACATGTCCGGCGACCCGGAAGCGATGCGGGTCATGTCCCTGAAACCGTTGCCGATGAAAGGCAGCATATGGTCGATCTCCCCATCTGCCGCGCCCGAGGCCAGGAGTCTTACCAGAAGGCAGGCGGCGATATGCGGGACATGGCTGGTGAGCGATACCCGGAAATCGTGATCGGCGGGGTCGACCCTGCTTGTTTTTGCGCCGAGTTTCCGCCAGAATTCATCGACCCGCCGTATTACTGATTCATCGTTCGCCGGGGAAGGGGTGATGATCACCGACGCGTCCCGGTAAAGGTCAGCATCGCTGTGCGAGTATCCCGTCTGTTCCGATCCGGCCATCGGATGGCACCCGACAAAGCTGCCGGCCCTCTGAAGATCCGCCACGCCGTCGATGACGCCCTGCTTGACGCTGCCCACATCGATCACGACCGCATCGCCGGCCAGGTCGTGCCGCTGGAGCACGGCGCGAATTATCTCAACGGACCTGATCACCGGGGTGCATACCACGACAAGATCCTTGCCGGAAAGCTGCATGCGGTCAACGAGGCCGATTTCGTCCACCGCGCCGTCGTCGAGGGCCGGGGCGAGCTTCGACAGGTCCCGTCCATAGGCCGTCATTCTCGACCCCGGGATGTTTCTCCTCGCGCATTTGCACAGTGAGCCGCCCAGCAGGCCGAGCCCGATAACTGCGATGTCATGAAACATTGTCAATCAGCCGTTTTCCAGGTTATTCAAGGAGGAAAGCCTCCGGATCAGGGAATGCGTCGAAAAAAACCCGGCGTCAGTTTGCCACGGGATAAGAACCAAGCACTTTCAGAAAAATCGCGTCGCTCTTGATTTTAACGAGAACCTCTCCGACTTTCGTATCTTCCCTGTGGCCCATGAAGTCAATGAAAAAATTATACTCCCACATCTTTTTCTTGTCGGGCCTGGATTCGATCTTGGTCATGTTTATGCCGGTGTTTTTAAAATGGGAAAGCACATCGAACAGGGCACCCGGCCTGTCCTTGATGGAGAACACGATGGACGTCTTGTCCTTCCCTGTCGGTTTTGTCCTGTCGCGGCCGATGATGAAAAACCGGGTATAGTTCTGCCGCGAATCCTCGACATGATCCGCGAGAACATTGAGGCCGTATATACCGGCGGCCGCCGACGAGCCAATCGCGGCCGCGCCTTTTTCCACGGACGCGATCTCCGCTGCGCGGGAAGTTGATTCGACGATGCAGATTTCGGCGTTCGGCAGGTTCTTTCGCAGCCATCCTTTACACTGGCCCAGCGGTTGCGGGTGGGTGTACAGCTTGCCGACTGATTCCAGGGAGCCGTCTTTGGAAAGAACGCTGCACGAGATTCGGGTGTATTTCTCGGCAACGATCTGGAGGTCGGTCTCGATCAGTTCGTCGAGGGTATAGGTCACCGCCCCCTCGTTGCTGTTCTCGACCGGCACGACCCCGAAATCCGCCTTGCCGGCCTCAACGTCATGGAACACGTCGGATATCGTTCTCATGGGCACGCTTTCGACGGTCGCGCCGAAAAATTCCATCGTGGCCTGGTTCGAGTAGGTGCCCTCGGGACCCATGTATACGACCTTGAGCGGCCGCACGACCGATAAGGCTGCTGTCAGTATTTCGTTGTATACCTGTTTGACCACCTCGCCGGGAATGGGGCCCCGGTAATTGGCGTCGATATAGTCATGAATGTCGCGCTTGATCGCGGCGAAGATCCCGCCCGGCGGAACCTGCTCTCTCCTGAACGAGTCGATGAACGCCTCCGCCCTGCGTGACAGCGCATCGAGAAGGTTCATGTCAAGGCCGCCGTTTTTCATCCGCCCTGCTCCTCGCTGTCCAGGGAAAATTCCTTGATTTCAGAGAGCCTCGGCAGGTCAGAAAGCTTGTTCAGCCCGAAATACCTGAGGAACTCCTCGGTGGTCCCGTAAGCCAGGGGCCGTCCGGGAAGCTCCTTCCTGCCGACCGGCTTGACCAGGTTCTTTTTCATCAGGTTCGCCACCATCATCCGCGATGACACTCCCCTGAACTCGTCGATGTCGGCAAGCACGATCGGCTGATTGTACGCGATGATCGACAACGTCTCCAGCATCCCCTTGGTAAGGGTCTCCTTTTTTCTGAGGCCCATGGCGCGCCTGATATGGTCCGCGTACCTGGCCCCGGTCACGAACTGGAACCCGTTCGATATTTCGGCCAGCCTGATCCCTCCGTCGCGCTCCTCGTACTCGTCGATCAGGGAATCGAGGATTATTTTCGCGTGGTCCGGATCGATCGAAAAATTCTTCACGAAAAAGGAAAGCGGAATCGGCTCATTGCTTAGGAAGATTATCGCCTCGAAAAGGCCCCTGGCATATTCGTCGTCCGATGCCAGGTCTTCGGGAGCGCCGTAATCCGCAGCCTGCGCCGCATTGTCTGAAGAATCCCCTGCATCAGGAGAACCCTCCGCCTCGCCGAGATCCTCTTCCTCTATTATTTCTTTTTCTTCGTCCATGTATCACCCGTTACAGCTGCTCGAGAGAAAAATTTCTGAGCACGCGTATATCGCCGAAGACCCTGTGCTGCAGGACCTTGACGATCGATGTTTTTGTCATCTCAAGGACGGCCAGGAACGAGGCCACGATCTCCGCCCTCGACGGCCGTTTGGAAAAGATTTCATGAAAAAGCACATACTCCCTCTCCTTGAGAAGGGAGGTGATGTATTCAATTCTGTCGCTCACCAGTATCTCGTCAAATATTATTTCCTCCTGCTCGATTACCGACTGGGATTCCATGACATCCGCGAAGGCCTTCAGCAGGTCGAAAAGCGATACCTCGATATACTCGTCGGTCCCGAGCATCTCCTCCAGGTTGTTCTGGCGGGTGAAAATATCGGACCGCTGGTCATAAAGGTCGCGCATCTGGCCCGAGGCTTTCTGGAATTTCTTGTACTCGAGGAGCTTTTCGATCAGCTCCGGAGGCAGGGGCGGCACGAAGTATTCGTCGTCGATGTCTCCCGACGGCAGCAGGGCCTTGCTCTTGTAATGGAGCAGTTCCGACGCCATCCAGATGAATTCCGTGGCGATCTTCACGTTTATGCTTTCCATGAGCTTGAGGTATGCGATATACTGCTCGGTAATTTTCGAGAGCGAAACCTCGGTAATGTCGATTTTCGCCTTTTTGATCAGGTCCCAGAGAAGATCGAGCGGCCCTTCGAAATTTTCGATGTGGATGATATACCTGTCGTCGCTTTCCTGGCCGGCAAGGGTGTTGTTTTCTTCGATCATCGCTACCAGTTTTTACTGCAAATTTTAATGAAACTCACCGCGTTTGAAGGGGCATCTGATCTTTAGAATGGCGGCCGTGAAAAAAATCAATAAAAAAACCCCGACTTTCAAAAAAACGGCAAATCGGGGTCTTCGTTCGGTTGGCTTTATGGATCAGCCGAGGGCCTTTTCGGCCGCTTTCTGCAGCCGCTCCGGAGGAAAGGGCTTCACGACAAAGTCTTTGACGCCCAGCTTTATGGCCTTGGTCAGGAGATTCTCCTGGCCGAGAGCGGTAACCATTATTATCTTCGCCGAAGGATCGATGGTGAGAATCTCTTCTGCCGCCTCGATGCCGTCCTTTTCCCTCATGGTGATATCCATGGTCACAAGTTCGGGCTTGAGCTTCTTATATAATTCAACAGCCTCGTTTCCATTTTCAGCTTCGCCGACTATTTCATGCCCTGCGGGAACAAGAGCGTCTTTAACCAGCGTTCTCATGAATTTTGCGTCATCAACGATTAAAATGGTCGCCATTGTCGATCTCCCAGTTAAGTTTCGGAACTCTCATTCCTGTATTGTTGGATAAACTACCTTTCTCTTATAATCGGATTAATTATATCACATGCAACAAGAAAAAAGCAATAAATAATCCCCTTAATTTATTTAAAAATTGCCTCCGCGCCGATGACCTTGCGCGGATTCTACATTATAGTAACCCGTTAAATATGTTCAACAATTTTTTTTGTAATGTCCTCAAGGGGCACTATTTCCTGTACTGCGCCGATATTAACGGCGACCCTGTTCATGCCGAAAACGACCGACGTCTTTTCGTCCTGGGCCAGGGTAAAGCCCCCCTTCTGGCGGATTTTCAGCATTCCGTCGGCGCCGTCCTTGCCCATGCCGGTCATTATCACGCTCACGCACTCTTTTCCCGTACTCTCGGCAAGGGAATTGAACAGCACGTCGATCGAAGGCCGGTGGCCCGAGACTTTTTCGCTCTGGAACACCCTGATCTTCCTGTTTCCTTCCCTTCCTTCGACGGTCATATGCGAATGGCCCGGCGCGATGAAGGCATGTCCCGGCAGAAGCCTGTCGCCGTCCTCCGCCTCCTTTACGGAAAGGGTTGAATTCAGATTGAGCCTTTCAGAAAAAGCCCTGGTAAAGCCCTCGGGCATATGCTGCACCACGACGACAGGGGCAGGAAAATTTTCAGGAAAATCCTGGAAAACCCTGAGCAGCGCGGAAGGCCCCCCGGTCGAGGTGCCGATACCAACGACTCTCGAGCTCATGCTCCCCGCGGTATACCTTTTCGTTATGGCGGTTTTTTCCTGCTTCGCAGGCTGGATTCCGGCGCCGCCGGCCTGCGTGATTTCCTTGCCCACCCTTACGTGCGAACCGGCGACGTTCTTCACTTTCGAAATGAGCAGGTCGCCGATCTCTTCCGCAGAAAGAGACAGGACGGATGAAGGTTTCGGAACAAAATCTACGGCGCCCATGTCCAGGGCCTTGAACGTGGCTTCGGCCCCGTACTGTGTCAGCACGCTCATCATGATGACCGGCCTGGGCTTGACCGTCATGATTTCCCTGAGTGCGGCCAGACCGTCCATTATGGGCATTTCGATGTCCATGGTTATGACATCGGGATTGAGCTGCTGCGCCTTGATGACCGCGGATTTGCCGTTGTTTGCGGTGCCGACGATCTCGATCGCCGGATCGGTCTGGAGGATATCGCTGATCACTTTCCTGAAAAGGGCCGAATCGTCTACGATCAGTACCTTGATTTTATCAGCCATGCGCCCTCAGACGGGAAACAAGAATTTTGAGCGATTCAGCCTCGGGAAGCAGTAGCAGATTGCCGATTATGTTGTCATCCTCGAAATAGAAAGCGGTGTCCATGATGATCGCGTAATCGTTGGTCATGTTGTGCATCACGAGGATCGAATCTATGACCGACTGCATATAATCGTGCACGATGGTCGGCACGCTCGGCTTGATAACCAGGCCGGATTTCTCGGCGAAAACGTTTATCACCGAAGAGCCGATGATGTTCGTGATCTCCTTGAGCGCTGATTCACCGTCCTCGTCCATTTCCCTGGTCTGGCTCGTACCGGTTCCGTACAGCATGTCTATCAGAGAGAAGCCCACATCCTCTTTGAGTATAAACAGAAGAGTGCCCCTGGCGTCGCCGAGAATGGGAAGCATCACCCCGATATAGACGCTGTTGATGTCTCCAAGGAAATCGGGTATGCCCTCGATGGGCTTGACCGTGACCTCGGGTATCGAAAGATCGATCCTCTTTCCCAGAATCTTTGAAAGGGATTCGGCCGAATTGGTCGCGCCGACGTTCGCGATGACCTGAAACTCATTGATGTCTTCCTTGGACAGGTCGAGGGCCTCGCGCATATGGTCTACCGGAGATCCGGTCTTGATGATGTCGGTTCTGTCTTTCAGCTCCTGACGAAAATCGCTTAACGTGTCCCTGACCTGCTGTTTGATCTCGTCCTCGCTTTTCGTCCCGGCCGGGAACTCCTCCTCGACGGGAGTGAATTCATCGACGGGCGCTGCGGCCGGTTTCTCCGCTGCCGGGGCGGCCTTATCCTTTGGTGGAGCAGATGACGCCGGAGGCGCCCCTGCCGCGCTCTCCTCTTTGATCGAAGGTTCTGGCGTGGCCGGCTTTACGGGCGCCGGCTGGGCGGTTTTCTGATACAGCGATTCCTCCTTTCTTGCGGTCATTGATCCCGCCTCGAACTCAATCGCACGCTCCTTCTCCTTCTCGTACGCGGGATGCGGTTTTGAAGGCGGAGGTTCCGGGGCTGCCGGAGTTTTTGCGGTGTCGTCGGTGAGAATCGTAATCGATCCCGGGACAGAGGGTTTTTCAGCAAGGGATGACGGTTTGGGTTTAGCCGGTTGTTCCGTCTGCATCTCTTCCGGGGTTATCGTCTCGACCGAAGCCTTCTGCACCGACACGGAATCCTTGTCGAAATGCTTCAGTTTGTCCTGGTCGCTGATGACCTTGTTTATCATCGAAGAAATATCGAGTATCAGGCAGATGCTTCCATCGCCGAGGATGGATGCTCCTGCGAGGCCGTCGACGGTCATATAGTTCTGCTCGAGCGACTTGATTACGATCTCCTGCTTGCCTTCGAGAAAATCCACGATGAGACCGATTTTCCTGTTGCCGAAACCGACGACGACAACCGGCATTTTCTGCTCCTTGAACAGCGCGCTCGGCACGCCTACGAATTCGTTGAGCCTCAGGAGCGAGAGTATCTCGCCCCGCAGATTGATCACCTCGTGGCCTTCAATCGTCGTTATGTCGGACTCGGCTATCTTGATCGTCTCGATGACATCGGACAGCGGTATCGCGTACATCTCGTTTCTGACCTTGACCATGATCGCGGGGATGATTGCCAGCGTCAGCGGGAACGCGAGCACGAAGCGGGTGCCCATGCCCGGCTCGGTTTCAATCGTCACATTGCCGTTCAGCTCGTTCACGATTTCTTTCACCACGTTCATTCCCACGCCGCGGCCCGAAACATCGGTAATTTTGGTGGCCGTAGAAAAACCGGGGATAAAAATGAGGTTGTTAATGTCCGTCGTGTCCATGTTGGCGAGCATTTCCGGGGTGATAAAACCCTTTTCTATGGCCTTGCGCTTGATGATATCGCTGTTGAGGCCCTTTCCGTCGTCGCTTACTTCGACGAATATCTGGTTGCCGCCCTGGTATGCGTTCAGGCTTACCGTGGCGATATCGGATTTACCGAGCTTTTTACGGTCCTCGAGAGGCTCTATCCCATGGTCGACCGCATTGCGGATAAGGTGCATAAGCGGTTCGCCTATCGCGTCGATGACCTTCTTGTCAAGCTCGGTGTCCTCGCCCTTGATGAGGAGCTCGATGTTTTTCCCGAACTCTTTAGTGAGGTCCCTCACGAGCCGGTTGAAGCGCGAAAATACCTGGCCTATCGGCACCATCCTGGTTTTCATTATCCCGGTCTGGAGGTCCTTCGCGATCCTCGACATCTGCTCCATCCGGTTCTTGAACTCGTTCGTTATGGATTTGTCGTCCCCGAGCTTGCGTATCTCCTCGTAGAGCTTGTAAAAGCCCGAGTTCGCTATGACAAGCTCTCCGACATTGTTCAAAAGCTGGTCAAGTTTGTCGACGCTGACCTTTACCGTCCTGAGTGGAGGCACTTTGCGTTTATCATGCTCTGCGGCCCTGCCCGCATGGGCGGTCTCATGTTCCCGTTCGTCGTCATCGTCGGATTCTTCGTCCGGTTCGGCATAAGACGGGGAAAATGCGGGAGCCTCGGCCTTTTGCTCCTTCTTGGGCGGCGCGGCCTCTGCAGGCTTCAGTTCCTCTCCTACAAGAAAAGTTTCACCGCCGCTGAATTTCAGCACCGATTTGTTGTCCTTCTTCGTGAAGCTGATGTTCTTGATGTCTATCCGGTATATCAGGTCGATATCGCACGCGTTTTTGATGTCCTGAACCGGTTTAAGCGAAAGAATTATCACCTTGAATATATTGCTCATCTCGTCGCCGGTCAGGTTCTGGGCGGTGGGTATCGTGGATACGATGGTCCCGATGCGCGCAAGATTGCTAAGAACCAGCTGGGCCTTCACCCATTTCATCTGGGCGGTCTTGTCGATGAAAACGGTGATTTCGCTGCAGCTTTTTCCCTCGGCGAGTCCCAGCTTAATGGCCTGAATTTCGGACTGGCCGATCACGGTTTTCGGGATATCAGCCGAAGAGTCCTCCTCGGCCGGGGCCTCGGTCTGCTGTTTCTGCGCAGCGCCGGAACCGGATTTTTCGCTGACCGCCTTTATCCTTTCGATTATCCATGAGAGGTCCTGGGTCGGCTCTTCGCCGGCCGCGACGCTTTCTATGACCGAATTAATTTCGTCGAAGCACTTGAAAATGACATCCACGATCTCGGGAGTCACGGCCATGGTTCTGTCGCGTATGCCCTGGAGCAGGTTTTCCATCTTATGCGCGAGATCGCTTAAATCGTTGAGTCCAACGAAAGCGGCCGAACTTTTCAGTGAGTGGGCTGCCCGGAAAATATTGTTAATTATATCGATATTGTCCGGATTCTTTTCCAGCTCAAGAAGGTTCTGGTTCAGCTCCTGGAGCTGTTCATCAGCCTCTTCCAAAAATATATCTTGATATTCGCCCAGGGAGAATGCCATATTTTACCCGCTCCTGAATATGATAAGATCTTTACTGCTCCTCAACCTTCTTCTCTAAAAACAGCATATTGCCGAGATTGAGGATGACGATAAGACGGTCCTTGAGCCGTCCGATACCCTTTATGAATTCCTCCGACACGCCTTCGATCAGCTCTGAAGGCTGGTCAACATGGGTTTCCGGGAGCCTCACCACCTGGTATACATTGTCGACAAGGAGGCCGACTTCTTTCCCTTCGCTTTCGATGACGATTATCCTGGTAAGGTCGGTTACTTCAGCCGTAGAAAGACCGAAACGAAGGCGAACGTCCACGACGGGAATGACATTCCCCCTGAGGTTGATGACGCCCTTGATGAATTCAGGCGTATTGGGAAGGCGCGTGATGTCCGGATATCTCAGGATTTCATGGACGGCGAGTATGTCGACGCCGTACTCGACGTCGTCGAGAAGAAAGCTGACGATCTGGAGCACATCCCCTTCAATGATAAAATCGTCTTCTTCGGGGGTTGCGGCTGCGGTTTCAAGCGTCTTGCCGATATCGCCCCTCTGTTTGCTCAGCAGTTCATTGATGTTCATATTTCACCCGTACGAAAGCCGTGACACGCAATTGATCTCACGACATTTTTCTCGTTTACAATAAGGATAAATGAAAAGCCGCAGTTTTCAAGCATTTTTTAATTCATAGACGAAATAATAAGCCACCCCTAATCCAGGATGGCTTTCATTTTCAGTATCGACTTTTATTGTAGCCGTTATTAGAATTTATTCAGGATCATGAGCCCCTTGGAGGAAGATACCATGAACATCTTGTCTTTTGAGAGAGCGACGGTGCCGGTAAGCACCGAAGGCACGACTATGGACCACTGCACCTCCCCGGTTTCTTTCGATACGACGAAAAGGTTGTTGCTGCCCGAAAAATACAGGTGGGCCGCATCTTCGGCAGGGGTGATGAATAATTCGCCGCCCAGATCCCTCTCCCAGACCAGCCTCCCTGAAAGATTGAGCCTCATTATATGACCGGAACGATAAAAGACGTACACCGCCTTTTCGTCGACCCTGACGATCGAAGCCCCCTTGACCCGGGATGACGTGCTCCACTGAATGCCGTCGTTGCCGTAATTGTAGTTATAGACATTACCCGAACTCGTCGAGATATATACCGCATCGTTGCTGAGGCTCATGGAGCTGATTTCCTCGTCGAGAAAAACTTTACGTTTTTCCGCTCCGGTATCTGCGTTTATGCCGAGAAGCCAGCCTTTTTTCAGTGCGATAAACACGGTGTTGCCGCGGAAAACGGGCTGCACTTTGGCCGGAGTACCGTGAAAAACCCTCCAGATGACATTCCCGGTCCGGTCGATTCTGTAGAGCGTCCCCTTTTCGGTAAGGGCAAAAACGCCTTTCAAACCCTGGACCATTCCCCTGTTCCCGGGAACAGGAGAATCGAGTTTTTTGTTCCATACAAGGGATCCCCTGGTGTAATCGTACAGCGCGAGGGACCCATCGGCGAAGGATATATATATGCAGCCGTCAACCTCATAGGGCGGACCGGAAATTTTTTTATCGAAGTCAATGGACCACTTCACCGATTTGAGATCGGTTACCGCCACAAGCCCCTGATC
>JAKLIV010000159.1 GCA_022709405.1 Spirochaetota bacterium | reverse complement strand
GCGAAGGGGATGTCGAGCGCGCGGGCGACGTCCTTGATGACGGCCTTGGCCTTCATCTTGTTGAACGTGATGATCTGGCTCACGTGATCGTCGCCGTACTTGTTGCGCACGTACTCGATGACCTCCTCGCGGCGGTCGGCGCAGAAGTCGAGGTCCATGTCGGGCATCTCATTGCGGTCTGGATTCAGGAAACGTTCGAACAGGAGATTGTACCTCAGCGGGTCCAGCGACGTTATGCCCAGGGCGTACGAAACGATCGAGCCCGCCGCAGATCCCCTTCCGGGGCCCACCGGTATGTTCATTTTCCTTGCATGGTTGATAAAGTCCCACACAATGAGAAAGTAACCCGAAAATTTCATGCTCGCGATGACCGAAAGCTCGTATTCGATCCTCTTTTTTACCTGTTCCGGTATGTTCTTCCCGTATATCTTCTCGACGCCCTCCTGCACCAGCCTTGCCAGATATGAGTCGAGATCGTATCCCTTCGGCACCTCGAAGTTCGGCAGGATCGGCTTGCCCAGCGTAAGTTTGAGGTCGACCATCTCATATATCTTGTAGGTGTTGTACAGGGCGTCCGGGTATTCGGCGAAAAGCCGGTACATTTCATCCTGCGATTTAAGGTAGAATTCGTTCGAGTGGAAACGCATCCTCGCCGCGTCGCTCATCGTCTTTCCGGTCTGCACGCACAGGAGAACCTCGTGCGAAAAGGCGTCCTCCCTGTTCACGTAATGGGCGTCGTTTGTCGCTATCAGCGGGATGTTCAGTTCAGACGACAGCTTCACGAGCCCGGTGTTTACCGTTTTCTGTTCGGGGATGCCGTGATCCTGCAGCTCGAGGTAGAAATGCCCCTCGCCGAAAACCTCGTTCAGCCTGCCTGCGGCCTCCCGGGCCTCGTCATACCTTCCCCGAAGTATGCACTGAGGAATATGCCCCGCCAGGCAGGCGCTGCCGCAGATGAGCCCGGCCGAATGCTTCTCGAGCACCTCCATGTCGATGCGCGGCTTGTAGTAGAATCCCTCGGTGTATCCGATCGAGGAGAGCTTCATCATGTTGCGGTAGCCCTCCTCGTTTTTGGCGAGGAGAAGGAGGTGATACGCCGTATCTTCCCCGTTGTTTCTCGACGAGGTCTTGTCGAAACGCGAGCCGGGAGCCATATAGAACTCCTCGCCGATGATGGGAGTGATCCCCTTCTTGACCGCCTTCTGATAGAATTCTATCGCGCCGAACATGTTCCCGTGATCGGTCAGGGCGATCGCGGGCATGCCGAGCTCGACCGCTTTGCCTATCAGCCTGTCGATGGTGATCGCGCCGTCAAGGATCGAGTAATCGGAATGATTATGAAGATGGACAAATTCCATTATTTATTCATTCATTTCAAGGGACATAATTTCAAGCAATTTTTGCCGAATTCACCGGCCTTTTATCGATTTCAAGTCATTCATTGATGCCGCCAGCGGTTAGGGGGTTTTTCTCGTTGACATTTTATTGGAGTTATTCAAATAAATAATAGATAAACCCAGCCACTGAGGCGCAGCGTAGATTATTCTTCAACCCCCTCCCATCCTCCCCCTTTGCAAGGGGGAGGTGACTGAGCGAAGCGAAGTCGGTGGGGGTTTGACACGTTCCCCGTCCCTCGTGAGTCTCAGTGGAAAATCTATGACTGATAAGACAGGAGAGCCAAGGTGAAAAAGAAAAAATTCCCGGCATTGCAGCACGCGTTCAAGAGCCTCTGGTGGCGTTTCAAGATCAAATTTCTCGAGCTTCCGCTTGTCGGGGACATCGACGGCGAATACACGGTCCCCGAGGCCAGGGTCAAAAGCCGGGTGTTCGGCAAATCGCAGGGTCTGCCCGTTACCGTGGAAATTAAAGTCAAAGACGCCGATTCGATCCCCGAAAATGTCGGCAGGATAGTCAAAAAAAAGCTGTTCTCTTCTGACGATTACGCAGGCAAAGATTTCATTTTCAATGTCTGTTTTTCATGCGGAAAAAGCGGGCTCCTGACAAAGGGCGTGTATACCGACCCGAAATCACACTGGTTCAACGTATTTTTCGGATACTACGAGATAGACGTCCCGAAAAACACATGGCAGCGCCCGTTCGGCTACGACATCGACAGGGGAAAGAGCTCGGTGAATTTCAGCGACCTCGCCCGAATAGGAACCGCCGACTGGAACTATTTTTCAAATTACCTCTACGGCGTTCCAAACGGCGCCATCGAGGGATGCAGCGACCCGGACGATCCGGGCATCATAAAAAGGACCATCGGCCGGGTCGAAATCAGGAAAAGGTCATGGGACCATGTCGAAGTCGACAATTTCAGGGTGGTAAGCGCCTACACCGCGCCGGGCGAGGAGCACAGCCTCGAGGAGCGGAGCGTCTTCACCCCCATGTGGAGGCTCAGCTACGGGCGCCCCCATCCCCGCAAGGGATTCGGCGACTCGTTCTTCCCATGCAGGATGAAAGCGCACTTCTACATGGCGTATGACAGCAAATTTGATGACGACCTTAAAGAAGAGGCGTACAGGACTTTCATTTTCGGCGGCACCGTGAATCACGATGCGGCGATAGACGATAAAATATTCAAGGGCCGTTTCAGGGACAGGGATTCATTCAACGACGCATTTCTCGAGGAACAGATGAAGGCCGCGAGGACCGTCATCGAAAAGAATTTTGCGCATCTCGGATTCAGGGACAACTGACCGGACCGGCAATCGAAACCCCGATGACCGTGGTGTCGTCATCTGAATTGATGGTTTTTCCGGGACCGATAAACAGAGAGATGTCGTCGAAGAGCGCTTTGATGATACCTTCAACCGGGAGTTTCCTGTTCCTGCCAATCGCTTCGATCATCCGCTTTTCGCCGTAGGGGGCCTTGTTGTCGTTGAACTGCTCGAACAGCCCGTCGGTCATGATCAGGAGCCTGTCTCCCGGCCCGATGGCATGCTCAACCTTCGTATAAACCGACGATTCGATGAGCCCGATAATCCTACCGGTCTTCTCGAGGCTTACCACCGAATCGTTCCTGATCAGGTATTGGGGAACGTGGCCCGCGCAGGAGAAAACGAGTTTTCCGGCTGATGACATGATATCGATAACGGCGCAGGTGAAGACTATCTGCAGGTTTTTATACCGGGTGCAAATTGACCTGTTCAGCGCAGCCAGGGCTTCTGAGGGGTCCGGGAACTGATGTTTGACGGCGTCGTACTCGCTCTTTATCACCATGGTTGTCAATGCCGCCTGAATTCCATGGCCGGTGGCGTCGCATATGAAAATTCTCGTCCAGGAGTCATCGATCCTGGTGATGTCGTAGATGTCGCCTCCTACCTCGCTCACCGGATAATAATGGATGCAGAAATCAGCGCCTGGTATCGCAACCTCCCTGGGCAGCATGCTTTCCTGGACTGACCTGGCGACGGTCATATCTTCCTTGATGAGGGTATAGGCGTCGCTGACGGCGCTGTAGGCCGCACCCAACTCTTCATTGGCTGAATTGAGCTCCCTGGTGCGGTCCTTCACTTTTTTTTCAAGCTCCTTGTAATAATAGGCGTTTTCTATTGCAATGCCCGACTGGGCCATGAATATGCCGAGGACCACCGCGTCCCGCTCGGAAAAAGCCCCCCTCTTGATGGGATTGTCGAGATAGCATACGCCGACGATCTTGTCGTAGTGCTTGATAGGCAGGCACAGAATCGATTTGAGGCCGCTTTTGACCACGCTCTGATAAATCGAATATTTTTCGTTCCTCTCGGCGTTCGTGGTAATGACAGGCTCCCGGGTCTGAAACACTTCATCCACGACATGCCGAGAATATTCGACAATGTCGGATTTAATCAGGTTTATAGACGCCTTTAGCTCAAGATTGTCTTCGCCCCTCTCCCTTATGAACAGGTAACCCCGCTGCGCGCCAGTCACCTCGACGGCCTTGTTCAGAATCTGCTCGAGCAGCTCGTCGAGATCGAGAATGGAACTGATGTCCTGTCCGAGCATCATGATCGCGGCAAGCCTCTGGTGATCGAAGTACTGCCCCGAGGAATGCTTTTCGGGAACGTACACGCCGAACATTTCCGACAGCTTCGAGGCGTAACCCTGTGCGCCGATTTCAGTAAAGATGGAATGGGCCGCCTTGAGCCTCGACACGGCCTCAGCCTCATTGCCCCGGCGCCGGCAAAAAAGGCCGTATGACATCAGGCTGCGGGCCTGTTCGTATCTCCTTCCGAGGGCCATGGCATGCTGTATGCTTTTGAGATACATTGATTCGGCCCTTTTCGGCCTGTTGACCGCATCATTGAACTCGGCGTAAATCCTCAGGGCATAGGCGCGGTTGTTGACGAAACGCGCCGTCTTCGCCAACGCAAGCAGGCAGGCTTTTTTTATGTCCGAAACGTCTTCACGGGAAACGGTGAAGTCGTATGATTTATCCCTAATCATTTTCTTCAGGGAGCATTCGGCGATGCCGATATACAATAACGCCGTGTATTCCTTGATGAAACTGTTTTCCATGTCCATCTTTTCGGCTTCCCTGAAATATTGAAGGGCCCTGTCATGATCGTTTTTTTCGCAATAAAGAACGCCCATTTCGATATTGCTCACGCAAAGGTTGAAATAGATCCTTTTTTCGGCGCATATCTGGATTGACTCATTTATATAATCTTCGGCCCCGTCGAAATCCCCCTTCTCTATCATGCACCAGGCCATTGACTGATAGCTTCTGGAAAGGCCGTAGTAATCGGAAAGCTTACTGCTGATGATCTTGTATTCGCGGGCGTAATCGTTCGCTTTCTCATAGTTCGACATCTGGTAATAATTCGTGAAAAGTCCGCCGATGTTCATTCCGGTTTCCCATAGATCGCCGATACCCCTGTATATCCCGAGGCTTTTCACGAACATTTCATTGCTTTTTGAATAATTGCCCATCCACGAGTGGCAGTAGCCGAGCCACTGATACGACTGGCCGAGACCCCACTGGTCGCCGAGCTTTTCTTTCATCCTGACAGCCCTGTTGTGATAGCGCAGGGCCGTACTGAATCTCGGCGCCGCCATGAGCATGCTCGCGAAAGCGCTGAGGCTCATGGCAAGCTCCCGGGATTTACCGATCCTGGATTCGGAGATATTGAGCATTCTTATTATTGCGTTCGTGAATTTGGCCACATCGCTGAGAATGTACATCCAGTTTGTCGATACATACAGCCAGATTTTCATCCTTTCGCTTTCGTTATTCCGTGAAGTCCGCATCCTTAAAAAAAGATAGGGGGCCGTGACATGAGCAGAGTGCCTGATCAGGCCGCGGACTATGCCGGCGAGCACCGCGAACCTTCCGATGGGAAGGCTCTCTCCAAGCAGCTGGAGCCCCTTCCTTCCGTACTCCTCGCTCATTGTCCAGTTCCCTATCTTGAAATAGGCCATACATATCTGACGGTATATCGCTGCCTTTTCAATCGGCGTGTTCTTGTACTGCAGAATTATCCTGTACAGGTCGATTCCCTTTTCGATTTCCCCTATGGTGAGGCAAATGCCGCCGATCTCCTCATTGCACGAAATCCATTTTTTCATCAGGACGGCGTCTTCGGCGAAAGACCTGTTTTCTTCGATCGATCTTATTACCTGGTTGAAATAATTTACGGCGAGCTCGTAGGCGTAATTCGATTTTGCGATTAATCCGGCGATGAAAGCATAGTTGATGATGTTCGCATGGTCGCGCGCCTCGGAGTAATGGAAAGTAAGATCATAATACAGGCTGTCGCTTTCCTTGGCGGTCCTCTCGAAAATTTTTCTTGCGATCGATGCATGCAGTGAAATCCTTTCGGCAGCGGTAAGGATTGAATCGAAATGGTCCCTGATCTTTTTATGGGTGAAAAGCATAAAGCCTTTCTTCTGGCTGTCCTCCTCGAGAATCTGGAGACCGACGGCATGATCGATCGCCCTGACAATATCCTGCGCATCATAGCCGACGTCCTGCCCCTGCCCGGATTTTTTTCTTTCGAGCATGACGTCGGCGAAAAGATCGACATCGATTAATTTACCCATCGCCGTGGCGTACGATATGACGTACTTTTCGACTTCAGTGAGGAGCTCAACCCTTTTTAAAATTATCTCGAGGACTCCCTCGGGGATATTCAGCTTATCGATCGCATCAAAGCTGAAATTCCACCTGTTGTTGCCGAAGCTGACGGCGCCGTTTTGAATGAGCTCCTTGATGATTTCAAATGCGAACAAGGGGTTGCCTTTGGCTTTCCGCTGAATAATGTCGGCAAAAAAGGCGACATCGTTCCCTTCCTGGGAAAGCAATGATATGACGTATCTCTGCATCTGCTGCTCGCTGAACGGCTGCAGCCTGATTTCATTGTGAGGATAATTTCCTGACTTGCCGTGCTCTATCAGTCTCTTTAAAAGGTGCTCTCCCTCGACCTCGTCATGCCTGTATGTGCCTATGATGAGCACCGACTGCTGGCCGATGTTCTGAAGAATCTCAAGCAGAAGAAGAAGGCTGCCATTATCGATAAAATGGATGTTGTCGAGGCTTATGATTAAAGCCCTTTCCGCTTCCGAAATTATTCTTATAAACGAGCTGATAACCATCAGGTAACGCCGGCTTTCCCTGTCGGGCTCGAGTTCGACCAGTTTGGGAACATCGCCCAGCAGGGGCTTCACCGAAGGAGAAAACTGGCAGAGAATTTCACCGAACGGAAGGAGTTCCTTCTTGATCTTCTCCGCAATTTCCCTTTTTTCCCACTCGGGCTTCTTCATGAATCGTTCGACATAGAACGAGAAAAACTCTCTGAAGGGACCATAGGGAGCCGAATCGGCTGATTGATAAAATTTTCCGGAAAAAATGATTCCGCCCCTTGACGAGACATTTTTTTCAAGCTCCTTTACGAGCCGCGTCTTCCCGGTCCCGGCCGATCCTGAAATGAGGCATATCCCGCCGAAACCCTTGAGGGAGTTCTTGTGCATCCTGACGAGAAGATTCAGCTCCTCTTTTCTTCCTATGAGCGGCGTTTTTGAAGTGAACCGGACGGTGCTGTCATGCTCTCCAAGGGCGTAGTTGCGATAACCCCTCATGTAAAGATCGAGATCACGCTGTACCCCGACCACGCTCTGGTATCTCTTATCCGGGTCCTGATCGGTCATTCTCATGATTATTTTGCCGAGGATGTCGGGAATATCCCCGTGATAGCTCTCCGAGCCGACATGCTCTTCCTGGCGAACCCAGAAAGACTGCCCGTGCACCGAGTCATGTTTGACAAGCGGATCGCCCGTCAGAAGATGATATAACAGCACGCCGAGAGAATAGATATCGCTTCTTTCATCAATAACGCCCTTTACCAGCCCGCACTGTTCAGGAGACAGATACGCGGAATTCTCCGGTGATGACTCTTCAGGATCGTTGAATGGAACGTCCTTCAGATGTGAAACACCCGCGTTGGACAGTTTTATGACCTTGAAGTTTTTCGTCATGAGGGGCATTGGAAAAACCAGGGATGCCGGATTTATTCCCCTGTGTATGATGCCGTTATCGTGCAGGCATAGCACTGCTCCGCATATGTATTGCATCACTTCAAGCGCCTCTTCTATGCTGAAGTGGATGGTTTCTTTCAGCATCTCATCGAGGGTCCTGCCCCTCACGTGCTCCACTACGATAAAATAACGGTCGTCAAGCTCGCCGAAGTCAATCACGCGTATTATGTTGGGATGGTTCAGGCGCGAGGCTATGCTTATCTCGGATTTGAACCTTATGATGTTTTCGAGCCTGGAGGTCGCGGTATCTTTGCCGATTACTTTTATGAGACGTTTCTCGCCGCCGCAATCTGAATCCGAGGCAAGATATACGCTCGCAAACCGGTTTTCGTAATACAGCTCCACATCGCAATATCTGACTGGTAATGTCTGATTGCTTTCAGTCATGCGGCAATTGTCCTGATAGATTGTTGTTGATGAACATCGCGGCCTCGGCCTCACCTCAACCGCACGCCGATGAGCGTGACATCATCGTCGTCGTTCATTTTTTTATCTCCCCGCAAAAATGCATCGACGTCGGCCGATATCTCCTGAAATATCTCTTCAGGGTTCCTGCCGGCCGATTTTCGTATTATCTCCTTCATTCTGTTCTCGCCGTACGTCTGCCTGTTTTCATTGAAGTGCTCGTACACTCCGTCGGTGAGAAACAGGAGGCAGTCACCACGGGATATCGGGTATTCGGCGCGGGAATACGCCGAATCGGACAGCATCCCGATTATTCTGCCGGTCCTTTCCATTTCGACGATCGCGCCGCTTTTCATGAGGTACTGGGCCGGATGCCCGGCGCTGGCGAAAGAAACGATCCCTTCAGAGGGCCTTATGTCGGCCACGGCGCAGGTGAACACTGTTTTCATCGAGCTCAGCTTTGAAAAAAATTCGTTAAGAATCCCAAGAACGACCTCGGGGCTTTCGGCGCTTTTTTTGATTTTATTGTATTCGCCCATCAGAAGCATCGTGACGAGCGAGGCCTGTATTCCGTGTCCCGTGGCGTCGGCGATAAAAACACGAACCGCGCCGCGGCCGATCTCGGTTATGTCGTAAATGTCGCCGCCGATGTCGGACATCGGAAGATATCTGACGAAAAAGGAAAAGCCCTCGATCCTCTCAATGTTCCGGGGCAGCACGCTCTGCTGCACCTTCCTGGCTATGGAGAGGTCCTCCTTGATTATTTCAAACGCCTTGCTCACCGAGGTATAAGCATTATCCAGCTCGTCCTTCGCTATATTAAGCTCGCTCGTCCTGTCCCTGATCTTCTTTTCAAGGTTGCTGTAGAAAAACGCGTTGTCGATGGCGATCGCCGCCTGCGACATGTAAAGGTTTAGAATGTCCCGGTCATCCTCGGTGAAAACGCCGCTGCTGAGTGAATTGTCGAGATAGCAGACGCCGACCGTCTCGTTGCGGCGCCTTATCGGGACGCAGAGAATTGACTTGAGCCCGTAGCAAACGATGCTCTTGTATGCCGAAAAATGATTCTCGTTTTCTGCGTCGTTCGTGATCACGGCCTGGCCGGTATTAATCGCCATTTCCACCACGTTTTTGGAATACTCGGCTGTCGATTCCGCCATGGCCGGGACTGAAACCCTGAGATCATACGATCCGGTTTGCGCATTTTTAATGAAAAGAAGCCCCCTCTGTGCGCCGGTGACCTCGGCCGCATTGTTCATCACCCTGGTCAGGAGAGCGTCAATATCGAGGATTGAAGTGATGTCCCTGCTGATGGTTACGAGAGATGAAAGCCTCTGCTGGTCCCGGTAGCTCGAACTATCCGGCAATTCATGATCATCCCCGCAGAGCCCCAGCTTTCGCGAAAGCGACTTGATGTATGAATCGGAGCCGATCTCCATAAAAATCCGGTAGGCCGCCTCGAGCCTTCCGTGCATTTCATCCTTCCTGCCGGCCCTTTCGAGGAAAAGCCCGTATTCCATGAGGCTTTTCGCCATATCGTACTTTCTGCCGCATTTCGATAGCAGATCGATACTCGCCTGAAAATCGGATTCCGCCTTCTGGCGGTCGCCGAGCGGCAGGTTCGTGATGGAGCACAGGGCGCTTATGCGCAAAGAGATCCCGTGGGCGCTGATCCACGATTTCGTTTTTTTGATGGCCCTGCCTGCAGCGCTCTTCATATGCCTGATTTCGCCGGCCGATACCACCAGCCCATGCTTCTTTTTCTCCAGGCAGGTCCTGAAAACGGCCTCTGCATACAGCGGATAGATGAATATGATGAAATACTTGATAAAATTATTTTTTCTCTCAATGTCGATGGCCTGTCCGAGCAGCGAAACGG
>JAKLIV010000158.1 GCA_022709405.1 Spirochaetota bacterium | reverse complement strand
AAAGAAGTCAATGGAGCAGACAGACGGAATGACGGCAATGCAAGAGACGCGCTAACTAAAAAATATTATTTTTAGTCAGGAGGCTGTTTTTTTGCTTGAACCGACCTTTAATGGGTGTGTCTCTGCGTCTCTGTGGCAAATCTTTATTTGGGCCGGATAGTTATCGTCGCACGCCCGTCTTTTTCCGCTTCGAACAGCACCACCTGCGGGTCATGGGCGGGACCCGTTTTAATGCCCGGAGCATCGACCAGGAATCCGGCGGGATACTGTATGTCGGGGATGAATATTTCAGTGGGCGCTTTTATTGAAAGATCGGCGATGAATTCAAGAGCGAACGTCCCTGTTTTACGCGCGAATCTCACCGAAATGATCTTCCCCTGCACGCGCCGGGCGTACGGCCGCACGAACCCGGCAAGCGCCCTGCCGCCGCTGTTCACGTCGTCCGGATCGTCCTGCTGGTCGCGCGAAAAAACGCTCAAGTCCTCCTGGTTCCACCGGTCGCCGATGCGGGGGTCGTTGCTGTTCCCCGCGCTGTAGTTCCACTGCGTGGAGCCAGCGAGCGCCGCGTCCATCGCGTTGTACATGAGGTCGAGCGCCACAACATGGCGCTTCCATATCCTGTCAGCGCGGATTCCGCGCCGGTATTTCCGGTATGCGCGCCTGCCGTGCATGTCGAAGGGGATCCCGAACTCGCCGATGAGGCACGGTATGCCGGCGTTTTTCGAAGCAGCCGCGATCGCGCCGATCTGGCGGTTGTACATGTTTTGAATCCCCTTCGCGCCGATGGCGATTTTCTTCGAAGCTGCATCGATGTTCACCGGAAAAAAGCGCTTGAACACCAGGGTCACCCCATCGTACCAGTGGGTGGCGTTGACCGATTGTTCCGGGAGTCCCTGCGGAAGCGACGGGTCGAGCATGGCGTCCGCCGCGTCCTTTTCGACGAACACGAACCAGTCCGGGTTCACGTTGCGGACCGTGCGTCCGGCCCTGGCGAGAAAAGGCGCTAGATGGTCGCGGGTGAAATCGACCGGCCTGCCGTTCACCGGGCGGAAAAAGTCTTCGTTGAACCGGGGCGGGGCGCCGCCGGCTCCAGGGCTCCAGGCCCCGGCCTCTTCGAAAGGGTCGCTCATCCCGGCGAGCCACAGCGGCATACGGCCCGCGTTGACGCGGACCGTTTCTTTCCCGACGAGTCTTCCCCTCAGGAGCGAGATGCCGATGCGCGGAACGTCGACCGGAATCCCCCGTGCAGCCATGAGCGCGTCCAGGGGAGAGAATGCCAGCCCCGGCACGGGCTGGATGCCGTCGCGGTTTTCGGTGATGCGCGTCGAGAAGGGCAGGCCGATCCATCCCCGTGAGGGCTCGTTCATGGGGTCGAACCCGATCACGTTGCCGCAGCCGCTCACCGCTTCGGCCGTCGCCCTGAGCGCGCCGAGATAGCGGTTCTGAAGATAGTCCTGGATGTTCGACCCGTCCACGGTGAATTCAGGCGTGAAAGTCATCCCGCCGAAAAAGAGCGTGAACATGATCGCGCACGCCGGATACCGGTAGTTCGAGCTCCAGCACATGGGCGGATAGCTTTTCTGCAAAGGATTCGGGTCGGTGAAATCACGGGCATGCTGCATGACCAGGGCCGCGCCCGAGGCGCTGATGCTGCGGTAGTCGAGGCCCGCGGCCCCGAAGGTCCAGCACGGGGCGCCGTCGCCGCCGGTCATCCTGCTCCATACGTCCTGGTGAAAATCGATGAAAACATACAGGCCGGACTGGCCCGCCATGCGGCAGATTCCGGCGAGATAGCCGAGATATTCACGGTCGTACTCGCCGGGCCCGGCGTGCTCGATCGCCTCCCAGGTGACGATCAGGCGGATGACGTTGAACCCCCAGGCCCTGAGGCGCGCGAAATGCTCTTCGGCATCTGCCAGTGGGAAGGGGCGGCCTACGAAAGAAACGTCGCGGTGACGCGAGAAATCGGTGTACAGGTGCGTGCTTTCATCGGGGCGCGCGGGCACCTTGGAGTCGCCGCCAAGATTCACCCCGCGGAGTATCACGGTGCGGCCGTGGATGTCGGCGAAGCGCGTGCCGTCTATGCGGATTTTCGGCAGTTCATTCGATTTTTTCATATTTTATTCCGCAACTGAGGAGACCTTTCAGGCTTGCCCCGGCGGGATGACGCGCCGGAAGCGTTTATTCAAGCAGGTGGCGCGCGTTGGGCACCACCTCGAGAATTTCGCTCTCACACACGATCACGGGAACCCCCCTGTGGCTGAACCTGAATTTTCTGGACGCGTTGAGCTCGATGAGGCCCTGGCGCGACATCTCGATGAGCCATTCGGTCGCGATCTTTTTGCCCATGATCACGTGTTCCGGTTTCTGTTTGCGTTTTTCAAGCTCTTCTATGAGCCGGTCGATCCGTGCCGATATTTTCATGTCATGAAACCTACGGCGTTCGGTGATAAAAGTCAAGCACTACAAAGCGGTGTTTTTTTCGATTTCAGCTTGACAAAAAATAATCTCTATTAATTCTATAGAGATTATAGATAAAATCAATTGAGGAGAGTCTCATGGAAATTGAAAAAATCACGATTCTTCGGGGCCGGGGCAAAAAAGACCAGCCCGATGCTTTCGATAAGATCGATCTGTCCATGGGGGATGTCGTCTCGATCGTCGGGCCGACGGGATCGGGCAAAACGACGTTGATCAACGATATCGCCCTTTTCGCGAACAGGAACACTCCCAGCGACAGGAAAATTTTCATCAACGGCATTGAACCAAGGGAGGAGTTCGTCCATGATCCGTCAAAAAATCCCATCGCGTTCATCACCCAGCATACGAATTTTCTTTCCGATCTCCCGGTGAACAGGTTTCTCGAAACGCATCGGGCCATACGCAAAAACACCAGCACCTCTATTGTGGACGAGACCCTTGAGTTCGCGAACCAGCTCACCGGCGAGCCCATAATCACCGACAATCTCATGACTGAGCTTTCAGGCGGACAGACCCGGGCTCTTCTTATCGCCGACGCGGTCATCATCGGGAACTCCCCGATCATTTTACTCGACGAAATCGAGAACGCAGGGATCAACCGGACCAGGGCGCTGGAGCTCCTGCGCAATTACCGCAAGATTTTCATTTTCGTCACGCACGATCCCCGCATAACCCTTCTTTCTGATTTTCGCATAGTCATGAAAAACGGATCGGTCAACGGGGTCATAATCACGAACGAAGAAGAGAAGCGGGCTGCGAGAGCGATCAGGATCATGGACGATCTGCTGCTCGATCTCAGAGGCGCGATCAGGGACGGCGGGTTCGTATCTGAACAATTCATCATGGACCGGCTTCACGCGATGATGCCCGGGCCGCATGAAGCATGAGAAGGAGGAAAAGATGAAAGTAGTAATTTGCGCAGGACCGCCGACAAGCGGAAAGACCACGGTGCTCAAACAGGTCATCAGGAGACTGATGAAAGAGGGCAGCAGGCCCGCATACCTGAAAATAGATGTGCAGTTCGCCGACGAGGACGCGATGTTCGCCGGGGAATTCGGCATCCCGTCAAAGAAGGTCTACTCGGGCGACCTCTGCCCCGACCATTGCAACGTCATCGTGCTGGGTGACGCGATCAACTGGGCGCAGGAGGAATGCGCCGACATCCTTTTTGTCGAGACCGCGGGCCTGTGCCTCCGGTGCTCCCCGTATATCGAGAAGTCGCTCGGCATGGTGGTGCTCGAGGCAACGAGCGGGATGAAGCTGCCCATGAAGATCGGGCCCATGCTTTCGCTCGCCGACATGGCAGTGGTGACCAAGATCGACCTCATATCCCAGGCGGAGCGCGAGGTGTTCAGGGCAAATATCCAGGCCGCGGCGGGCGTCCCGGTCATCGAGACCGACGCACTCCACGGCATAAACATCAATTACGTGGCGAACAGGATCAAGGGCATGGATGAATATGCGGGCCCATCCCTGCTGAGGGGCAATCCGCCGGTCGGGACCTGCACCATATGTGTCGGAAAAAAAGAGATCGGCAGGGAATCGCATTTCGGCGTGGTGCGGCCGCTTGAATCCGATATTTTTTATCAGGGAGAATAAGATGATGCAATTGAAAAAATCAGTCGTGAGCCTTCCGGGAAAAGACTGCGGGCTGTGCGGCAGCAAGACCTGCGGCGAGTTCGCATCAGTGCTCGAACAGAACCCTTCTTTCATTGAACGCTGCATTCACCTGGATCGGTCGGCGGGGGCGGCCAGGCCTGAGGCCCGCGTCAGAGACATCCAGCCGGTAACCTGGCAGGACCACCTCGGGCGCGAGTATGATTTCATACTCGAAAAATTTCCGGGAGAGCCGGGGCCCCGGGAGACCATACTGCTTTTCAATCCTTCCAATGTAGAAAAGCTGGGCCTCAGGAAGGGCGACGTGATCTACGGCAGGCCGGGATGGATCTCGTGCGGGTGCCCGGTATCTCACGCCGGGGTCATAGCCGAGGAGCCCGATTACTTCAACGGCACGATCGTGTGGCACGTGACCGGTCCGCTGGCCGCCCGCGAGCGCGGGATCAATATCGGATACTACAACACCACGGCCTATGAGGGGCTGGTGAACATGTCCAGGGTCGAGCTCAAGATCGGGATGCGGCATTATTTTCTGCCGCGATACTGCATGCTCCAGTGGAGGCATTGCGGCCTGGTGAATTCACTGGGCAAGACCCCGCACGGGCAAAGGATTCGGCTCGAAGGCCTGTTTATCGGATGAGGGCTGGGAATAATGATAAAGGTGCGCTTTTTGTCTGTAGACAATTTGCATGCCGGGTCGGGCGCTCTTCCTAAAAAATTTGGTTGATTTTAAATACCGGTGAGTTTAACTTGTGGCTGTTTCACGGGCGATTAGCTCAGTCGGTTAGAGCGCCTGCCTCACATGCAGGAGGTCGTTGGTTCGAGTCCAATATCGCCCACAGCCTAAGTCCTGAATAAATCAGGACTTGGAAAACTACCAGACACACTGGCGTTTCCAAAAACCTTTAAACGTAGCACGGACGTAGCAAACGCTATGCTGCACAAGGAGGAGGAAATGCCCAGGTTCACTTTCTACCAACGAAAACGTCAGACCGATAAGCCCGTTTTTTACGTCAGGTTCAAGCAGCCGGACGGAACATGGTCAAGCGGGATACTCACACACCAAACATCGAGACGCAAGGCCGAAGACTGGGCGCTCGACTACCTCGAAAAACACAAGAAGCTACTACCGAAAAAGGACATCACCTTCGGCGAGTATGCCGAAAACTTTTTTGACTGGAACTCGCCGTGGGCCGTGAATAAACGGGTTGAAGGAAAGAGGCTGTCAGTCAGTCATGCGAACAGCCGGGCCGAAATCCTGCGGAATCATGTCTTGCCGGTTTTTGAAAATATCAAACTTCAACAGATCACGAAAACGTCCATACGGGATTTTCGGAATGATTTGTGGGCCCGCGGATATTCAGGCAGTCAGATCAATAAAGCCTTGTGCGCGATCCGTGCGATCCTTCAGGCGGCCGAAGATCAGGAGCTGATCGAGGCCATCCCGAAAATCGAGAGAGCGGCAGACCGGCCGAAGCCCAAAGGCATCTTGTCAATCGAGGAAGTCCGGCGGCTGTTCGCGGTCGAGTGGGTTTCTGATCCGGCATACTCGCACCCCTCAAAGCCCCGGGACATGGGCCGCGTCGGAAACATGCTGGCAGCCTCTACCGGGTTACGGCTGGGGGAGTTGCAAGCACTGCAAATCCGAGATTTACGCCTCGACGATCAGCCGCCCCACGTTATCGTCCGGCGGTCATGGGATCGGAAAACAAGCATATTGAATGAAACGACGAAAACGGGCCGGGAGCGGTTTGTCATTATCCCCCGGGACATGTCCGGTGAACTGCGGGAGCTTATCGCCCGGAATCCTTTTCCGGGGGACGACTCATTCGTGTTTTATGCAAAGACGAAATCAAAACCGGCCGAAGCCCCTATTTTCGTAAAACCCTTATATGAGGCATTGAAAAAGATCGGAATAGGGGAGGAGCATCGACGGGCGCGGAACATCACGTTTCACAGTTGGCGGCACTGGTTCAATTCAATTCTGATCAACGCCCGGGTGCCGCTTCATAAGGTGCAGGCAATGACCGGGCACAGCACGTTAGAAATGAGTACACATTATTATCATGCCCGTCTTGAAGATTTTCAGGAAATAGGGACGATTCAAGAGACGATATTTTCACCCGGCCCCGACGATCCGGGGCCGGACGAAATACACTGAGCGCATTAACCGAACCCGAAAACGGGACGGAAAAAAATAATAATTATGGAGTGTGATCACATGCAGAATGTAGAATTTCAACGCACAGGAGACAAGCTCATAATCACGGTTGATTTAAAAAAGTTTTACGGGAAAAGTCCCAGCGGAAAGAGCACCATCATCGCCTCGACCGACGGGAACATCCGGGTACCGGACACCGGAGACCGCACGGTTAAAATGGGGTTAAGCGTGTATGAGCAGCAGGAGGTGAAAGCATGATTGATAATCAAAGCGCATTGAAAATCATGGACATGTTTCTATCAGAAAGCGACAAGAAATGCGTCCACGATATTATGCAAAAAACCGGGAAGGCAGAAGCTGAAATACTGGCCGAGATTACCCGGGCCGGTTTCAGTACAATGATGCAGGAGGCCGGGGCATGAAGAAAAAACCATACAAGGTTATGAAATGCGAAGCGGCGCTCGGGCGCGAAAGCTTCTATATAATACGGGAAAACGCGGTCATCGCCGGGACGGTGCTTACCGTCGATGATATGCAGGTGCTTGTCAACGTGGCCCGACGCAGACAGGTCACTCTGCCGGCAATGGTCGGGTTTTTATTGCACGAACAGGCCGACATGTTCCGAGGCATGGAAGCCGCGATCCGGGGTGAGGAGCCCAGCGAGGAAGAAGTCACGGAAAGCATCGTCGCGCTAACCGGGAAATTAAGGCAGCTCAACGCACGAGCACAGGAGGTGGCGTCATGACCACGGCAGAACGAGCAACGGAAAAACGGATACTCAAAAAGTACGCCGAGCTTGCGAAAGTAATTCAGCAAATTGCCGAAACGTATAAGCAGCCCGAGCAAGCACCACGGCGGAGGACAGCGAAAAAATGACCGCACCGCACAACGTCCGCACTACACGGCCGGGAGCGATCCCGGCCTTTTTTTGTCGCAATATGACAACATTTACACGTTGAATGAAACACCATTTGCTAAGTCCTGAACTTCCAGCGAGGCTATTTTTCATTTTATTTTAGAGATTTTTACAAAAGAGTTGCGGAATTTTTTTCAAGTGATATTATCTATGTCATTAAGCACATTATTATGTCACATTGTAAATCATTATATATGGAGGTTTTTATGAGTATCTGGAAAGAAACCGAAACATCGGAATACCTCAAGATCAGTCCGATGACACTAAGAATATGGAGGCACAAGAAGCAGGGGCCGCCGTGGATTAAGCTCGGAAAGTGCGTCCGCTACGATTCGGCCAGCGTCGAGGCATGGGCGAAGCGGCAGGAGGTCAGGCCATGACGCAGGAAATACAACAGGCCGCGCAATGGCTCGAACATGAAGCGCAGCGCATACGCTATGGCGAGGCCGTGATCCGCGTAACCTTGCATGACGGCCAGGTGCGGGGGATCGAGCGGACGGTCACGGAAAAAGTCAGGCCGGAATAAAACACAATACATCAGGAGGCACATCATGAACCATAAACAAATCAATAAAAAAATCGTCGAGCGTCGGAAAAGCAACATGCATTACTACAGCGAGCTACAGGAAGCGGCATCACGGATCGGCAGGATCATGGAGTTAATCAAAACCGAAAAAGTTTTATCGAAACGTGACCTACTCGCTGAACTTGACGACATACGATTCGGGCTTGAAACCGACTCGCAGCGCATTTTTGACTTTTGCGACGAACTGATCGGCGGGGACAGGGAATGATCCAACGCAGCCCAGGCCCCGGAGCATGCTGGCCCCGGAGCATTAGACGGAACTGCAAGCACGTTTTTCGGTTTCCACTTTTCCGGAAAATTGTTGTTATTGTTTTCTCATTATTGTACTGTTCAAACAGGATGACCGGATAATGACTGACTTGATGACACGAAACGAAACGATGAAAAAATTAAACTGGTCGTCGGTCACGATATGGCGACGGTGCCGGGATGGGATCATTCACCCTGTATGGATTGGACGCCGAATGTTTTTCGCCGAGGCCGAGGTGCAGAAGCTGGCCGAGGACAGGCGGGAACGGCAGAAGCGCAGGCCATAAAGCAAGGCCGCCGGGGAGTCAGTCCCGGCGGCGCAGAGTGGGTAAATAAAGTGGAGGTCGTGAACATGAATGAATCGTTAAATCCAATCTACTCCGTTAGACGGCACACGTCAAGCATAAAACCGACACCTGCCGAAAAAAACGGCGGTGCCCGATGAACGCGCCGACGGTCGAGAAATCCATACAGTTTTTCAGTCTAAAGGACGGGAAACCCTATTCCATCGACGCCGAAGGATATGTTTTCGAACTGGATGCAAGCGGCGCAGTGGTCAGGGACACGTATGAAAGGTATTTCGAATATTTCGAGCATGATCCCGAGACGAAGGCACACATTGCCGAAAAACTCGCCGGAATACAGGAGCACTTTGTCGAATTGTCCGTGGTTGAAGACTCGCCAGCCGATGAGCCCGACGATGAAAAGCCGAAACCGGCACCGCTGCGGTTATGCCATTCAGCGGCTCCGAAAGCGAAAGCACCGGAACCACAGAAGATAATAGAAGAAAGTGAAAAGACCGTTAAAAAAACTCTGATCGAAAAAGCCCTTGAATGTGTAATGGCCGATACTCGCCTTTTTACCGACGGTGATACAGGATACACGCTTTATCCGGTCAATGATCACTATGAAGCCGACCGGGTTCTCGCTCGAAACTTCAAAAAATATATACAGTATCGAGTACGCAAGGAAACCGGGAAACATTTATCCGGGACTCAAATATCAGATATTATTTCCGAGATTGAGGCCCAGGCTGTTTTTGAAGGGGAAAACGTGCAGGTTTACGGACGTGTTGGGAGGCTCGGGGGCGATATTGTAATCAATCCGATGCTTGACGACTGGAAACTCATCAGAATCACCTCGGACGGCTGGAACTATATATCGCCCCTCGACTGTGTGTCGTCCGTGACGGTCGTGACGCAAAAATCCCTACCTATAGAAAAAACAATTTTTATCAGACCGAAGGGTGCCCGATCCCTGCCAATCCCGAGGAAGGGGGTCGGAACCCTTGACGACCTGAGACCCTTTATCGGGTGTGAAGATGATGACGCCCGTTGGCTGCTCGTGCTCGCCTTTATTGTTCAGGCCCTATTTTTTGACGGCCCCTTCCCGATCCTCGTGATCCTCGCCGAAAAGGGCAGCGGGAAGACATGCGCCACAAAAGCATTAAAACTAATTATTGATCCCCATGACGCGATCACCGCATCAGTACCACGAGAACCCCGGGACATGTTCGCTACTGCCGGGGTGTCATGGCTGATGGGGTACGATAATTTCAGCAAGGTGCAACAATGGCTGTCAGACCTTTTCTGCCGGTTCTCTACTGGCAACGCCACTATAGACCGGGAACTGTTTACCAATGGCGAGGCATACATATTCAGCGCAAAACGTCCGGCAATCGTAAACGGCATTAATGATTTTTTTAGTCAGGGCGACGTTATCGACCGTTCAATTATTATGAACTTCGAACGGATCGACCCTCGGGACCGAAAACCGGAAAAAGAATTATGGCAACACTTCAACGCAATTTTACCGG
>JAKLIV010000157.1 GCA_022709405.1 Spirochaetota bacterium | reverse complement strand
CGACCTGGAGCTCAAGAAAATATCTGAATATGACTTTATTGAACGATATCGATATAGATTCTGTTGCATAGGGTATTAGGTCTGATGATCGAGGACTTTGAATGTGCGAAAAATTATTGACATTACCAAAGTATGAATAACTACTATTGAAAAAATTAATTGGATTGTTATGGTGCTAAACTAGCTAATGAAAAGAATGTGCCTGTTGCATTACCGAATACATTGAATTGATTAGGGTAACCAAAAATTTGAAGTTCAAGATAATCATTTTGATATAACTGTGCTATTTTATTCAAGTTAAGAACTATCGTTTGCAAAGATGGATCGTTGACATTAAATATCGTCGAGGATATCAGTTCACCATTCTTATTGAGTGTGATGGATACATAGGATAGACAATGATTGGAGTCGTTTGGTATTGCTACCTTCGCAGATATTAAATATATTCCATTCTTTTGAATAGTAAGCCTACTATTGTTTATTGTCGTATCATGAATATCATTTGAGTCAAATTCTTCACTATCAAACGGCAGAGTATTACTTATACCACTCTCATAACTAATAGTTGCACTGTGATAAACACTCACATAATCACTGACAAATGTATCGCCGTCTGCGCCATCAACACCGTCCGCTCCGTCCTCGCCGTTGCATACATATTCCGTGTTCGTTATCTCATCCTCATCGAGCACATTATTCGCATTGTTGTCGAATCCCATGTCGATCTGCACGCCGCCCGCGGGGCACTGTTCACCCGGGGGTAGTGTTGCTTTTGACACGAAAACCGATGAAGCGGCGTCGCAAGTATTCTCTCCGCCTTCGTCGTCACAGGTAAAGAATGCCATTGATGCTGCAAGTACCAGTATCACTGTTAGTTTGAATGTTGCCTTCATGTTGTACCCCTGAATCGTATATTTACAAAAAAAATTATTTGTGAAAAAAGGGCCTGTTTATATGTATGCATGAAATGTCGTCAATATCGCAAGAAATGCTCTTTTATGCAAGGGATTTTTTAAGTATAGCCGAGAGAAGATTTGGGCATTTAATACTGTCCGCAGTCAGACAATAAAAAGGACCAGATTCTTGCAGACAGGATCTTGGCTCACAAGAGTACCGGAAGTTGTGGATTAATATCTTGCCAATATGAAAGATAATTGAAAATTACCGGATTCAGTTCATAAATGGCAAACCATGCAGCACGATTTTCTGAAAAAAATATATTCGCACCGTGAAGGGTATATCGCCCTGTATAAGGGCCTGCACACCCTCCCGCACCTTGTTAAGAACATCAGCAAAAAGCATCTTTCGCGGCAGTTCATCGAACGCATCATGCTTGCCGTGACCGAGGTGAACGGCTGCGAGGTGTGTGCGTACGGCCACACGAAGATGGCGCTTGAACACGGCATGAGCCATGAGGAAATCGGGCAGATCCTTTCCGGTGACTGCAGCTCGATCAATGAGGACGAGCTGGTCGCGGTGATGTTCGCCCAGCACTATGCCGACACGCGCGGCAACCCTTCGACCGAGTCATGGGAGCGCGTCATCGATCATTACGGAAACGAAAAATCGATGGTGATCCTGTCGGCGACGCGGATGATCATGATCGGCAATATATTCGGCATACCGCTGAGCGCGCTCTTGAGAAGGCTCAAACGGAAAAAAGTCCTGAAAACTGGACCGTTATATGAAATCACCATGCTTGTTGGCGCGCTCCTTCTCGGCCCGCTTGCCCTGGCCCACGCGTTGCTGCTGATACTCCTGCAGGTGCCAGTCTCATTTCAGCTATCCGTTGCCGAAAAGTCGGCAAGTCAGGATATTCTCACGCCCTAAATGGCCGCTTGCCTGCTTAAAAATTCAACATCTCCTTGTTTATTCTGTTATTCTCCCGGCAAATATCCGGATATTTCTTTATGCGGGGCTTTTTCAGTTCAATCGCAGTAATGCATGCTGCTTGTATAATGCTTCAAAAATAGTTTTGAATATGAAAAATTCATTGCCTGTGATAAAATGAACATATCAGCGATTCTGTAATTTTTTACGGTCGCTAAATATTTGTCTTTACTGATAATTCGACCGTCGTTTTAATGGCCGTACAGCATTCAACTGGAGGAACATATGTATACTTACGAAAAACCCGACAATTTTGCGAGCTGGTGGGAGCAAAGCGAAAAGAAATTTTCGAAAAACGCCCTTTTTCATGTTAAGAGGAAAAAGTCCGATGGCGCCCCATATCTCGAATCCATAACGTACGGCCAGATCGGCTGGCGCATAGCAAATGCGCGCGGCGGGCTGGCGAAGCTCGGCATAAAAAAGGGGGATTCGGTCGGCATCATATCCAACAACCGCCCTGAATGGGTGGTGCTCGCGTATGCGGCATGGACGCTTGGCGCGCGGTTCATCCCCATGTACGAGAAGGAGCTTGTCCAGACCTGGAAATATATCATAAAGGACAGCGACATCCGCTTTCTGCTGGTCAGTAGGCCGAAAATATACGAGCAGGTCAGGGGCTTCCAGAAAGACATTCCCGGCCTCAAGCACCTCTATGTAATCGAGGCCGAGGGCGACAACACTCTCAATGCCCTCGAGAGGCTCGGGGAAGCCGATCCCTCGCCGGTCGTGTACCCTGCTGCCGACGACATTGCGGCCCTGATCTACACCTCGGGAACCACCGGGGACCCGAAGGGAGTGCTTCTTTCGCACGGCAACCTTACCTACACCTCGCGCGCAGGATACAAGATCTATCCGGAACTCGAGGAATCCCAGGTCGGGCTTTCGATGCTGCCGTGGGCGCATTCATACGCGCTGAGCGGTGAACTCAACAACTGGATACAGTTCGGCGGCTCGCTCGGATTCATGGAGGACGTGAGCACTCTCGCCGAAGACCTGAAGCTCGTGAAGCCCACATACCTGATCTCGGTGCCGCGCGTGTTCAACAAGATTTACGACGGGATACAGATGAAGATGAAGGACGCGGGGGGGATGAAGAAGAAGCTTTTCGACGCCGCATGCGCTGCAGCGAAGAAGAAACGCGAGCTCGCGTCGGAGGGTAAATCGAGTATCGGCGCCAACCTGAAATTCGCGATCCTCGACAGGCTGGTGTTTTCGAAGATACGCGAGGCTTTCGGCGGCAAATGCACCGGCGCGCTGACCGCAAGCGCGGCCATGAACATCAACATCGCCGAATTTTTCTATGATATCGGGATTCCTACCTTCGACTGCTACGGGCTCTCTGAGACCTCGCCTGCGGTGACCATGAACTGCAGGGCGGCTCACCGTCTCGGCAGCGTGGGCAAGGTGCTGGCCGGTCAGCGGGTGGTCATCGATAAATCCGTGGTCGAGGAAGGGGCCGCAGACGGTGAAATTATCGTCTATGGGCCGAACGTGATGAAGGGATACCACAACAAACCCGAGGAGACGGCCAAGGTCATGACCCCGGACGGCGGATTCAGGACCGGGGACCGCGGCAGGTTCGACGAGGACGGGTTCCTGTGGATAACCGGCCGTATCAAGGAGCAGTACAAGCTTGAGAACGGCAAGTACGTGTTTCCCGCCGCTATCGAGGAGGAAATCAAGCTCATCCCCCTGGTCGCGAACGCCATGGTCTACGGAGAGGGCCGGCCGTACAACGTGTGCCTGGTGTATCCGGACCCGGCGGTGCTCGGGAAGATGGCCCGTGAAAAGGGCGTTTCAGGAAGCACGGCCGAGCTCATGGCCAACGCCGAAATCGTCGGCATGGTCGAAAACGAAATCGAGTCGCATCTGAAGAAGAAGTTCGGGGGATACGAGATCCCGAAGAAGTACCTGTTCCTGGGCGACGACTTCACGCTTGAAAACGGCATGCTCACCCAGACGCTCAAGCTGAAGCGCCGGGTGGTTGTGAAGCAGTTCGAATCCCAGCTTAACGCGCTGTATACGAAAAATTGATCGCCGGCATTTATATTGATGCCCGCCGGAATGATCATCGATCTGTATCATCTCTACCTGCACCAGAACCACGTGAGGCTCATGCCGCCTCCGATACTCGACGTGATCAGGGCGTGGACCGAACCGCTCGGTCACACCATAAATCTGCGTATCAGCACCGAGAACCGGGTGAAATACGATACCCCGGCCCGTGTCGTGGCCATAAGCGTGTACACGCAGACGGCCCCGGCCGCATACCGTATAGCGGACCGTTTCAGGAAAATGGGAAGGATAGTCATACTGGGCGGCCCGCATTTTCACGCCGATATCACGGCTGCAGAGGCGGCGGATAAATGCGATATCGTCGCGCGCTCGATCTGCCGCGAACAATGGGAGGGCCTGCTCGCGCGGATCGAATCCGGCCGGATTTCTCCCGGACAGGTAAAGGCCGAGACGGTCATCGACAACGACGGCAGATTCACGTTCCCGGAGAACCTGTACCGGGTATTCTCGAAAAAAAGGCCATGGCAGTTCACGCTCGTCCCCGCGTCACTGGGATGTCCCTTTCGCTGCGAATTCTGCAGTCCCTATCTGGCGGGCATGTATTTCAATCGCGACATCGAGACTGTCTGGAACGAGGTGAGACATGTCAAAAGCCCGGTGATCGGGCTTTGCGACGCAACATTCGGGCTGAATAAAAGCCATGCGATAGAGCTCATGCAGCGGCTCGCTCCCCTGAAAAAACAGATCTGGATCGAAACGACGATTTCGAGGCTCAGGGACGCGGAATTTCTCGACGCACTCGCGCAGGGGGGCGTGAAGTGGATAGCGGTCGGGATCGAGAGTCTGTCGGGCTCTTTTAAAAAGCACGGCGCCGGCCCGGAAGAAGACATACGGTCGGTGTTTATCGAAGTCAACAGAAGGGGGATGCTGGTGCAGGGGAATTTCATCTGCGGCATGGACCAGGACGCCCCGGACAGTTTCGGAAGGATTTTCGATTTCTGCTCCGGTTACGGGGTGAATTTCTCCTATATCGACATCATGGTTCCCTTTCCGACTACCGCACTTTTCGGCAGGTACGTTGATGATGGCAAAATTGTCGATATGAACTGGGACCATTACGATTTCCATCACCTGGTTTACACGCCTTCAGGCATGACGGCGCAGCAGCTTATTGACGGATATATCCGGCTCTACCGCTCAATTACATCTATGCTCTTTTTAATGAAAAAAGCGGTGCAGATATTGCGCACTGCCGGGTTCAAAGTCGGGGCTTTGCTGATGATCGCCTACAGCATATTCACGGTGTTCGACGCGAGAAGAAAAGAACGGTTTTTCAGTAAAAGCCTGGCGGCGCTGTCGGTAAGGGGAAATATCAGGGGACTTCCTAATTAGACAGCGTATTTCACGGATTCGCCAGATCGTTATGATGAAACCCGGAACCGGATGGTGAACATGGTTCCATTGTCGGTGTTCAACTCGATCCTGGCTCCGATCTGGTTTGTCAGGGCTTCAATGATCTGCATTCCCGTCGTGGTTTTCTTTTCAGATTTGAACAGCTCCAGCCGGATGCCTGGTCCGTAATCCCTTATGGTTAGGGTGATCCAGCCTTCGGCTTCTTCAAGGCTGATTTCGATCCTGCATTCTTTCTTCGGGGTGCATCCGTGTTTGATTGAATTGGTCAGTATCTCGTTCATAAGCAGGCCGCATGGGATTGCCTGCCTGAGTCCCAGAAAAACGGTTTTCAGGTGTTGGTCGACATGAATGACCTTGCCTTCGGAGGAGTACATCGCGACAAGATCCGCCGACAGTCCTTCTATATAACCTGCCATGTCTATGCGGGAGAGGTTTTCAGACCGGTATATCTTCTCGTGGATACTGGCCATTGAATGGATTCGGGCCACTGCGTCTTTCAGGGCCGCGTTGGCCACGGGTTCCCTGATTACGTCGATCTGCATGTTCAGAAGGCTCGTTATGATCTGCATGTTGTTCTTGACCCGGTGATGGATTTCCTTGATGAGGATGTCTTTTTCCTCAAGGGATTCCCTGAGGGCCGATTCCATGCCTTTTCTGACCGTAACGTCGCGTACAGTTGCAAGAATGAAAAAACGGTCGCCCTGCTTCAATTGCTTGAGTCCAACCTCGACGGGAAAGATCGAACGGTCTCCCGGCCGTATCGCGTTTAATTCGATCAGCTCTTTCGTATCTACCGTCATCGTTTTCCACGCGTTTAATGCCATGTTCATGTTGGTGCCCGGGGCGCAGATGTCCCGGATGTTCAACAAGAGGGCCTGCTCCCGGGCAAGGCCGAACATCTCCAGCATGCGCTCATTGACGTCATATATCGCGCCGCCTTCGTCATGCACCACCATCGCGTCGTGCGAACTGTTGAATATTGCCAGCAGGTTGGTTTCCGAAATCCGAAGGTCTTTTTCGGCTTTTTCGCGGATTTCTATTTCGGCGATCAATCTTCTGTTCCTGTTTAAGATGATGAATATGGAAAACAATACCGGAACGAGAATCATGATTATCATGAAGAATGAAATATATTTCACCTTCGCCAGTATTTCTCTCTGCTCCCGTATGATTTTGTCCATGTACATCCCGGTGCCGATGTAGCAATCGATTTCAGGCAAGCCGAGCACGTATGTAAGTTTTTTCTCGATGATCTTTCTGCCGGGGAAATGATAATAATGATATGACACGAACGATCCTTCAGGATGGGCCCTGGCGGCCCTGGTCAGTTCTTGAAGCATGTAGACGCCCCTGACGTCCCTGAATTCCCAGTGGTTCTTCATTTCCTGATGTATCTGATAAGGCTGGACAAGCGTCGTGCCGTCATATGTGGTCATCAGAATGTAATTCTTTCCCGCCTGGTCGTTATACGTCATGTTCCGTATTATCGGCCGAATCCGCTCGATCGCTTCCTGGCGGCTGATCTCGCGTGAACGGACTTTTTTGAGTATGGGCTCTATTGAATTGCGGGCGACCGAGACTATGTTGATGCTGCCCTGCCGGTACTGGGACTCGACGCGATCGAACAGCATGTTGATATAGTAACGGGACGCTGCGTGGAATATTCCAACTGCCAGGCATGTAATGAGTATGATCGCTGAAATGGGGTTTATGAAAGCACTGAGAGTTTTTCTGATTCTGTCAGTTTTTTTCATGAACACGTCCCATATGATTAATGCCCTGCAGGCGGCCTGCAGTCTGTTCATGGCCATGATCCGCAATGGGCATTATATGAATATTATATGGGGTTTCCGGCATTCTTCAATATAAAAAACCAAAGAATGCGCGACGGATCTTACCGGATCATCCTGTATATCCCGAAGTAGCCGACAATCGATGCGAGCAACAGGGGCGCGATGAATTTTATTGTGAGCGCCCATATCTTCTCCAGAGACGCGCTTTTCGTGTCCGGATCGAGCTCATGCATGGTTTTCTCGAGGCCGTATTTCCAGCCCAGGCAAATGGCGATGAGCATGCCCCCTATGGGGAGCATGTAGATGGTGGTGAGTTTGTCCATGAAATCGAAATAGGTGTTGCCCAGGAAGATTTTCACGTCCTTCATCGCGCCGAAAGAAAGGGCTGCGGGTATACCGAGGAGGAATATGAGCGTACCGGCGGTAAGCACCGCCTTTCTGTGGCTCCACTTCCATTCGTCCGTGGCGTAAGTGACGACGACCTGCACCAGTGAAATCGACGAGGTGAGGGCGGCAATGAACAGGAGCAGGAAGAAGAGGGTCGCGAAGACCGAGCCGTAGGGCATTTTGGAGAACACCACCGGCAGCACATTGAATGTGAGCCCCGGGCCTTTTTCAGGGGTCATGCCCACGGCGAACAGTGCAGGGAAGATTGCCATGCCGGCAAGGATTGCGGCCAGGGTGTCAAGCGTGACGATCTGGATCGCGGAGGATAGTATTTTTTCCCTGCGGGACAGGAAACTCCCGTAGGTTATCATGGCGCCCATACCCAGGGAGAGGCTGAAGAAACACTGGCCGAGCGCCTCGATGACCACCTTGGTGTTGATCTTGGAAAAATCCGGGTACAGGTAAAAGGAAAGGCCTTTTTCTGCCCCGGGAAGGGTGACCGATCGAACGATAAGAATCAATAAAATGATGAACAGCATGGGCATGAGCACCTTGGTCCATTTCTCGATCCCGTTCGAAATCCCCCTGTAAACGATAAATACCGTGGCGGCCATGAACAGGAAATGGTATAGTATCATCTGGTGCGGGTCCTGAATAAATGCGTTGAAGATGGATTCGGACATTGCAGTGCCGGAGACCGATCCGATAGCGCCGGTTGCGCTTTTAACGATATAACCCAGCGTCCATCCGCCCACGACGCTGTAGTAGGTCATGATGAAAAATCCGGTTAGAACGCCCATGTATCCGACAATGGTCCACCTGCCTCCACCGATGAGCCTGAACGCTCCGACAGGGTCTTTTTCAGTATGCCGCCCGATGACGATTTCCGCGATCATGATGGGAAGGCCCAGAATGACGATGCATGCCAGATAAAGAAGGACGAAGGCGGCGCCGCCGTTTTCGCCGGCAAGGTACGGGAATTTCCATATATTTCCCAGGCCTACGGCGGAACCGGCAGCGGCCAGGATGAAGCCGATTCTTGATCCCCATTGATCGCGTGTGCCCTGATTTTCCATAATAATATCTCTCTATGGTGTTTATTGAGCTTTGACAGGTTCAACCCTGTCAATGTGAAAGCGTTGGTTATTACTATTCATTCCGGGCGATTTCTGTCAATAGTAATTGGTTCTATGGAATCATTCAGGCATGTTTTTGCCGGGGCTCTGCGGGGAGTATGCTATCCCGATCCTTGCTCCGGGTTCCGGGGGCTTTATCGAGGGGTTGTAAAAAGGAAAAAGAATTTTAGGCCGGTTCGCTTGTTCCCGTGCTGTCGAAAATTAAAAAAAAGCCTTGCATATCTGACAATTTATGCCGATAGTTAATCGATACTGTTGCCTTAAACCTGTCGGAATGCTTTAAGGGCAAGCGGTGCAATTCGGCCGGTTCAGTTGAAGGTCGGAAAGGGCGCGGATATGAATAATGCCCATTCTAAACGGGTTCTGGCGACCGGGTTTTTTATATATTCAAATATTTAAAATTACTAAACAAGGGGAGCAGCAAGAATGAAGAAAGCAACGTCTGTAAAAAAAACAACGGCAAAGAAAAAAACAGCCTTGAAACCTAAAAGCGCGGCAAAGCCTAAAAAAGCTTCCACAAAAAAAGCCGTGGCGAAAAAACCGGCCGTAAAGAAGGCCAAGAAGACCGTTAAGAAGCCCGTTAAAAAAATTGTTAAAAAAGCTGTTAAAAAGACCGTAAAAAAAGCCGTCAAGAAACCCGTTAAAAAAACGGTTAGCATCAAAAAAGTGCAAAAAACCGCAAAACCGGTCATAAGCATGAAATCAGAAACCCCGATGACCGATTTCATTCTCGAGCGTGCGAGAATTATTGACGGAAGGACAAAAAAATAAATCCGGAACGGATTTTTTCGAAGAATCGTTTATGACGGTATCACTGCCGCGCAGCAGACCGTGAATTTTTCAGTATAGACCGCTATTAGTTGAAAAGCCCTGTACGCAGGGCTTTCCTGTTGATCAGGGGTGGCGACACTCACTTCCTTTTCGCCACGATCATCGTGCAGTCATCCGAAATCTGCGATTTGCCCATATGCTCGTCGAAATTCCGCAGAATATAATTGAGGATTCCCAGGGCCGAAGATTCTGAAGAGTTTTCGAAGGAGCGGATTATCTTATCCGTATCGAAGGTTTCGTTTTTTTCATTGGATGACTCGGTGAATCCGTCGGTGTAGAGAAGCAGTGCGTCGCCCGGGGCCGTCTCAAACCTGATCACGTCAAAAGTCATTTCAATGGATTCAATTCCGAGAAGGCCGCCGCGCGGGGTAAAACCCCTGGGTCTTACCGGCGCCGGTTTTCTTCCATCCCTTTTGACCAGAAGGTCATGATGCCCTGCATTGTCATTCTCGTCCTGGTTCCCCTTCCACCG
>JAKLIV010000156.1 GCA_022709405.1 Spirochaetota bacterium | reverse complement strand
AAATGGAAAGGGTCATCACAGTGATAAACAATTTTTTGATCATCGCGTACCTCGCAGTGGATGTCCGGCGCTCTTATTATGCGCCATATGTAATGAATGAATGACTGAAAATGATGATAATTGAGCCCCAACAATACCGGGATGATCGATAAAATCAAGTAAAATTAGAATACAGGATAAAAAATCTTCTGCGGATTCATGCTTTTTGTTCGATTTCCTTGCGCAGCAAGGGCTCTACCTTGCGGAACATCTCATATTTTTCAAGGTAGTACGCGGTCATCCACTCGTAGGGGAAGTCGTCGAAGGGCTCGCTGTAGGCCAGGTATTCGATGTGGGGCCTTCCGGCAAGGTCGGATTCGGGAAAGATCGCGTCTTCGCGGCCGTTGAATCCGGTGAGCCTGAACCCGTGGGTCTCGCACAGGGCCCGGTCATAGGCCGGTGTGGCCTTGATCCAGCGGCCGGCGATATTAAGCTCGGCGAACCCATGGCCGTAGATAATGTCTGATTTCAGGAGGTCTTTCATCTTGTCCGGCATCAGGCGGTTTCGTATGTCGGCGAAGCGGATTCGGGAGGGGATTCCGGCCGCGCGCGCCATGGAAGCGAGGAGCACCGCCTTGGGCACGCAGAATGTCGATGGCGTGCCGATCACCGTGCTCGATACGTACACCCGCGGGTCGAGAAAATTGACGTACGGATTGTACCTGATGGCGTCCCGCACGAACAGGAACAGGGCGGCCGCCTTTTCAGGTGCGCCGTCAATGCCCGCGGTAATGTCCCTCACCCTTGAAAGAACGGGTTCCCGGTCCCAGTCGAGGAACCTGGTCGACGCGAGGTTTTTATCGAAGATATCCATATATATACGCTTTCCTGCCGGTTCAGTAACGCGTTCAGTCCTCAACTATAATTATAATCATGATTCATGCAATAAAAAAACGGTTTGAAAATACTGTTGAAAAAATATTAGTGCGTGTATAATTGTGATTGTCGGAAAAAGCAGGCGCAGGCTCTGGTACTGTGGCGATCTCTTGGGAATATGGATAAGATAGTGTACGCCAAAGGATTGCCCCGGCTTGCCAAGCAATACTCGCAATGAATGTATGTCAGGACGAGGGATTCATGAAACCGTTTAAACTGCTGATTTGCTGCCTGATGGCCCTTCCGGGGATCGCCGGCGGAACCCCGACATGGTCCGATGCCGATTATTCGAAGCATACGTTCGAGACGTTCGCCTCATACGGGCCCGCGCTCGGGCGCATCGACATGAAAAACATAGATTACCCGCTCCTGCACGCCGCAATTTTTTATGAGACAAACCGCCAGCGGGCCGCAAACGGACTTCCAGCGTTCGAGCATTCGCCCGCGCTCGAAAAATCGGCTGCGGGCCACAGTGCAGACATGGTCGCCCGGAATTTCTTTTCGCACGAGAGCCCGGTGCGTGGAAAGGAGACCCTGGCCAGAAGGCTCGCGCTGGTCGGGATCAAAAACGCATTTTCGGCCGAGAACATCGCGCTGTGTTTCGGCATCGAGTACGAGGCGGGGAAGGGCGTGTTTTCACCGGACCAGAACGGCGGCTATTTCAGCTACGAATACCGGGGCGCGCCGATCGAGAACCATACCTATATCGGGCTTGCGAAGGCCGCGCTCAAAGGATGGATGGAGTCACCCGGGCACCGGAAGAACATCCTGAACGGCTCATATAAATATCTCGGAGCGGGAGCTTCCCATTACCGCAACCGCTCGTTCCACAACATGGACAACTTCAAGCTGACCCAGAATTTTTCGAGCATCAGGGGTGATTGATCGTTCAGGTGGGCGCCGGGGCGCAGTGCGCCTGGTCTCGATAGCGACATTCATGCCATGGACAATGCGCAGAATCCGCATGTTGCCGTTCATGTATCACCACAGAACCCGGGACGGAGTGGCCCCGGACCTGAAAAGAAGTGAAACCGGGGAGAGTGGCCTTTGAATCCGCCCCGAGCGCACCCTGTGAGGTCCCGGACCCGCTGTTGTTGCTCTGAGCAATCATATACCGTGATATAAACAGGTTATGCCCGGTCATGCCGAGCCTTCTGGCCCTGCGGTTGTATGCGTTTTTATCAAAAAGGGAAAGCCTCTGCCACGCCTTCATCGCTTCGCTGAAGAGGCGACGGTTGCTTCTCTGTGCCGGGGTGTCCGGATTGCAGGGGACCACGTATGCGCGAAAGAAAGTCCTGCCGCCATAGGAGAAGAATACCACGTTGCCTACGCGGCCGCTGATCGAGGTGAATGCCGGGTTGAGGAATACTTCAGCCATGGTAACGCGTCCACTCAATATCGATTGTTTCTGCCCAGACCATCGGTATTCAGACATCGATTATCGGGCATTGTTACCCGCGTGATAAACGGTCCGTCAACTTTCAATGAAAGCGCAAAATAATTGGTATTAAGAATAAACACGCTATTCACTATGCCTGTATCAATATATTTCATGTGAATTTCGATGATAATACTTGCGTTTGACACTATTAAAGGTTATAATTATTAATTATCACCATTTTATAAGCAATTAGGGCTCACATTATATTTCTATTTCCCCCGAAGCCCTGAAGAATCCCTTTCCGTTTTTCGCATCAAATATCCCCGAATAAAATAATTAAGGAGGAAACGATGAATGCTAAACTTTGGACCATGTTGATCATGATCGTGTTTTTAGCTTTATCCGGTATAACCTGTGATGGAGGAAAGGACAGCGGCAGTGACAGCGGCATGAACGACCCAGGCGGCTCATGGGACACCGCCACTTGGGACAATGCAGTATGGGGCCGATAGATTGATTTGTTTCCCACAACCGATAAATGGAGGCTTTAATATGAAGTACTTGAAAGACGGTAAATTTTCCATGATCCTGATTTTCGGTCTCACAGGGGTATTGGTCCTGGGATGCCTCGGTATTTTATACGGAGAGATTGACCTCAATACTTTTTCACCCGGCACCACAATAAGCTCCGGTGATGTAAATGATAACTTCAACCAGTTATATAACGGCCTGTCGAGGATGAAATTTGAACCAGGCAGCCAGAGCGAGGCCGTCACGCTTACCGCCGAAGCGCAGAATATCAAGAGCATAACCGTTACCCCGCCCGAGGACGGCGTCATCATGATCTTGGGGCAGGTCAACATCACTATAGTCCAGGGAAGTTCGGGTGGCGGAACCGGTTGGGGCTACTCGGGTGGCACTGTTTACATATCAACGACATCAAATGGAACTGACAATGGGCAGATCTTCTGCATCGATACTCCGGACACTAAAACCTTAGCCTTATATGCGCCGAGAGTCAACTGGCCGACCACCGTCTATTCATTTCACTATGTAACGGCTAATACTCCGGTTACTTTTTATATGACGGCAATCAAAGGAGGGGGCAGTGTCGGTTCGATCAATATATGGGGTTCCATGACCGCGATTTTTTTCCCGGCCGTAAGCGGGTTATGACACGGGCAATCATTCAGTAAACCCGAAGGCCCTCAACGGATACCTTTTTGATTCAGCTGCTTAAATGACCGGCAGGCTGACCACCCTTGTCTTGATCCTGAAGGCCTCTGACATCTTTATTTCGGCTTCCTCGTAGTTTCCCAGAGGCTCGAGAACAACGGCAGTGACCGGCAGCTGCATCAGGTGGCAGAACTGGCAGCGGTGATGCCCGTCGTGAACGACAAAGCGCTCCAGCCGGTTCTTGAAGAAGTCCCACACGATGACGGGCGGGAGACGGCCGCCGGTTTCGGTGACGTACCGGTGCGCGGCCTCGACCATGGTCATCTTGTCCTTTTCGAGAGAGGTCTGGCTGGCCCAGAGGCGCTCGGGCGAAAGATGGGCCGGGGGATTGGCCAGCACCTTTTCAGGGTCGAGAAACAGGAGCATGCAGGCGAGCCTTTTCAGGTCGTCCGGGGTGCTCCCTTCGAGCCAGTGGGTCCTGCCGAGGAAATACTCGTATCCGAGGGCCCGGGTCTCCTTATCGGGTGCGTTGAGAAGTTCGGTTATTTCCGCCGGGGATTTCTGCTGGTTCATGGATTGTATATTCGGCATACAGGGGCGATTATGCCCCGGTGCGCCGGTGTTTATTGTCCAATCGCTTCAATAATGCGGGAAAATATCTCGTCCGTGGTCCCGTCGCCGTCGATGGTCCTGAGCAGGCCCTTTTCGCGGTAGAAGTCGAGCACCGGGACGGTTTCATTCTTATAGACCCTGATGCGGTTGAGCGCGGTCTCCTCATTGTCGTCGCTGCGGCGCATGAGCTCGCCGCCGCAGGCGTCGCATATGCCTTCTTTTTTCGGCGGGGATGTAAGGACATGGAATATGGCGCCGCACGCTTTGCATGTGCGGCGGCCCGTGATCCTCTTCACGATGATGTCTTCCGGGACCGAGATGTACAGGGCCGCGGTGACGCCGCGGGTCTCGTCGAGCTTGCGGGCCTGGTACAGGGTGCGGGGAAACCCGTCGAGCAGAAAGCCGTTCGGGCATTCCCTGTCGATGAAATCCAGGACCACACTGGTGATGAGCTCCACCGGGCCTATCTCGCCGCGGTCCATGAATCCCTTTATCTGCTTGCCGAAATCGGTGCCCCGGGCGACCTCGGAGCGCAGGACGTCCCCTGATGAAACATGGGGTATGCCGAATTTTTCTTTAAGCCGTGATGCCTGGGTGCCCTTGCCCGATCCCGGAGGACCGATAAGCACCAGCTTGAGGTCATTCATATTTTTCTTCGCCGGTCAGCTTTCCTTTTTCGTCATAATTCCGCCATACGCCGGTTTTTTCATCATCCTTGAAAAGGCCTTCGCTCTCGCGGATTCCGGTGGGTGAGAAATACGTCCATTTGCCTTCTTTTTTACCCATTTTATAGAAGCCGATGGCCTTTTTCTTGCCGTCCTCGTAGTAGAGATTGGTCTGGCCGTTCTTTTCGCCGTCGGTGAACCATGCTATTTCTATGGGGTTGCCGTCCGGGTAGTATTCCTGCGATTTGCCGTTTTTCACGCCGTTTTTATAGTATTCGATCATATGGGGCGAGCCGTCGTCGTAGCAGGTCATCTTTTCGCCGTGGATCTGGTCGTGCAGATAGGTAATACGGGATACCATGTTCCCTTCCTCGGAATAAGTCACCCACTGGCCCTCCCTGAGATCGTTGGCATAGCAGCCCTTTGTCATGACCTTCTTGTCCGTGCCGCAGTAATAGTATGTCCATTCACCGTTTTTCTGTGAATTTTTGTATGTTCCTTCGGCTTTCAGGGTTTTATCGGAGCAGAATTCCTGGTACGGGCCTTCTGAGGGGATATCCTGAGAATCGTTCTTTTTTGCGGCTTCCAGGGAGGAGACCGCCGGACTGCAGATTGTCAGGGCAAGATAACAAAAAAATGAAAAAATACAAAAATTTCGCATTGGCTTCGACCGACCTCTTTTTACTCTTAAGACATAATCCCAATGTACCGATTATTGTAACAACGGAATGGTTAAAACATTATGCAAAAACGCTTTTAATCGTCAAACATTTTTTACCGATGGGCGCGCTTTGGAGCGCTCGTGACGAAAGCATATTGCATTTATAAGGAGAAAAGCCTATGATGAGATCACTCTGGACTTCGGCGTCGGGCATGATCGGACAGCAGTTCCACATCGACACCATTTCCAACAACCTGTCCAATGTCAACACGACCGGCTTCAAGAAGATGCGGGCCGAGTTCGAAGACCTGCTCTACCAGACGCTGCTTATGGCCGGGACCCCCGCGACGGAGGTGACCGAGGTGCCCACCGGCATACAGGTGGGACATGGCGTCAAGGTGGCGGCGACACAGAAGATGTTCGAGCAGGGCAGCCTCCAGAACACCGAAAACAAGCTCGACCTCGCGCTCGAGGGAGAGGGATTCTTCAAGATAATGCTGTATGACGGCACGATCGCCTATTCGAGGGACGGTTCGTTCAAGCTGGATTCGAACAGGCAGGTGGTCACCGCGAACGGATACCTTCTCGAACCGCCGCTGGTCCTGCCCGAGAATTTCATCATGAACACCCTTTCGATCAGCCAGGACGGGCGCGTGACCGTCAAGGTCGTCGGCTCCGACGATCCGGTCGAAGTGGGACAGCTCGAGCTCGCGCGGTTCGTGAACCCGGCAGGGCTCCAGAGCATCGGCGGTAATCTGTACAAGACCACGCCCGCATCAGGCGAGGAGATAGCAGGCCAGCCGGGAATCGAGGGCATGGCCAAGACGCACCAGGGCTTCCTCGAAATGTCGAACGTCAAGGTCGTTGAGGAGATGGTCAACATGATCGTGGCGCAGAGGGCGTACGAGGTCAATTCCAAGGCCATACACACCTCCGACAGCATGCTCGGGACGGCCATAGGACTCAAACGGTAAGGTTGAATAGATGAAAGTTCTGCTGCTGACACTGGCGCTGACGACGGCTTTCACCGCGTCGGCGCCCGTATCCGTGGTCGGCATATACCTGCATCCGCGGGCCTCTGGCGGACCGCTATGCCTGGGCGATATAGCGGATGTCGAGGGCGACGCTGAAGCGGCAGCGGCGATAGAAACAATCGCGGTCGATCCGTCGATGTCGTCGGACGGGTATATCGACAGGGGAGAGGTGCTTGCCCTGCTTGAAAGCGCGCCCGGGCCGGCCTACTGCGTTTACGGAAGCGCGGTCAGGGTCGAGCGCCCGAACGAGGCGGGAAAAAGCGCGGTCGTGTTTTCCGGCGACCGCGTCAGCGTGTTCGTGATCAAGAAAGGGGTCAGGCTGCGGATGAAAGGCGTGGCCCTGCAGGACGCGAAGAGCGGCGACACGGTCCGCGTGAGGACCGCGACGAACGCGGTGATCGAGGGGCGCGTGATGAAAAACGGGACGGTGGAGAAGACATTATGAAAAAAATCGCATCCGCGGTTCTGACCGTTATCGTCATGGCCGGATTGTGCCAGGCCAGGACCCTGTGGCGCGACCGCAATATCTATGCAACCGCCGGTCTGGCCGCAGGAGACGTGATCGTGATTGAAATCCGCGACATATCCTCAATGAGGTTCACGGTGGATCTCTCGAACAAGAACTATTCCACCGTATCATCCAACCCGGACATGATCATCACCGGTTTTCTGCCCAAGGTGATGGCAGACAAGACCGTGAAGAGCGGCGACGTCACCGATTTCAAGGAGTCGGGCAAGCTGAACTTTTCTATGGCGGGAACGGTAACCGGCGTCCAGAACGGCAGGTATACCCTGGCCGGGACAAGGACCTATTCGTTTAACGGCATGACGACCACGATAAGGGTCAACGGATCGGTTGACCCGGAGATCCTCCAGGGGCGCTCGGTGGATTCGAGAAGGGTGGCCGATTTCAGGCTCGAGATCAGGGAGGCGCGTGAGGGCGTCCAGATACGAAGGGACCCGTTGAAAGAGGGCGAGAGCGCGAATTCAGCCCTTACCGAAGAGGAAAAGCAGCGCATAATCATCGATTATCTTCAGAAAATGCTCGGGGAGCTGACACGATAGATGAAACGTTACGCGGCGGTATTTGTCATTTCCATGGTGTTCCTGGCCCAGATGGGCGCCAGGGCCGAAATTTCGGTGAAGATCAAGGACATCAGCCATATCGACGGCCTGAAAAAGAACCAGGTGTACGGATACGGGCTCGTCGTCGGCCTGCAGGGAACCGGCGACAGTAAAACAACGCTGACCGAGGCGTCGCTCAAAAATCTCCTGAACAACCTCGGCGTGCAGGTCGAGCTTCTGAAGCCCCGCAACTGCGCCGCCGTGATGATCACCGCGGACCTTCCGGTCAAGGCGCACCTGGGCGACCGTGTGGACGTGACGGTCTCTTCGATCGGCGACGCCAAATCGGTCGCAGGGGGGATACTGGTCCAGTCGGCGCTCAAGGGGGCCGACGACGTCATCTACGCCGTGGCCCAGGGCACGCTGGCGATGCCCGAGAGACAGCCCGGAGGGCAGCGGCCGGTAAAAACAGTGGCCTTCATCACCGGCGGCGCGATCATTGAAAGGGAGATTATCCCTGAAATCATAAGGATGAAAACCCCGGCCGCGGCGGGCGGCCAGACTGAACAGATGCTTTCCCTGGTCATGAAAGAGTGGAATTACGGCCTGGCCAACAACATCATCAAGGCCGTGGAGAACAAGTATCCGGATTCGAAACCGGCTCTCGGCGACGACGGGAAAATACAGATCACCCTGGTGAAAGACGTTCCCCTCGCCGAGTTTATCGCCGAGATAGAGAACCTCGAAGTCGAGCCTGTTCAGCCGGCGGTGGTCGTGATAAACGAAAAAGACGGGACGCTCGTTACCGGCGGGGCCGTGACGGTCTCCGAAGCGATGGTCAGCAAGTCCGGGCTTGTCATAGAAATCGAAAAAAGCGCAAAGAAGGGCTCGTCATTCGTGATGAACGACATCACCAGCGTGGCGGACCTCGTTGAGGCGCTGAACGCCGCCGGAGCTTCGACTTCGGATATAATAGCCATTTTCAAGGCGCTCAAGGAATCCGGCGCACTGCACGCCGAGCTGATTGTGAGGTGAACCATGATCGATACGACGACTTATCTCGACGCGGCCAGGGCCAGAATGGGCGAGGCCGTCGAAAAAAACGCCGCAGGCCAGGTTAGAAGCGGAAGCGGCGCCCCGGTGAAAAGCTTCAGCGAGGAGCTCAGGGAGCGGGTCGGCGGAAAGTCTGAATCCGGAAGGCAGCAGAAGAAGCTCATGGACGCCTGCCGCGACATGGAGTCCCTGTTCGTGTCGAAAATGCTCAAGGAAATGCGCAATTCGGTCCAGAAGAACGAGTGGCTGCATGGCGGCCAGGCAGAGGAGATTTTCGAGGACATGCTGTATGACGAGTATTCCAAAGAGATATCGAAGAATTCAAATCTCGGCATAGCGGCCATGCTGTACAGGGAGCTCAGCGCAAAACTCTGACACTGTAAAAAAAATATTGACACTGAATATACACCTACTATGAATGATGCGGCAGTACCGCATCATTCGTTTTTTACAGGCCAGCATACCTCAGTTGGCAGAGGAGTCGATTCGTAATCGACCTGTCGCCAGTTCGATTCTGGCTGCTGGCTCATTTCTGATGACGCTCCGTTATCCGCGGGGCGTTTTTCATTTCAAATCAGGATTATGGCGACAATCTGTGTTTTTGCTTGCAAGATGGGGTAATGTGGCATTAACATGCCATAATGGAGCCGATAATCGGCGGCAACTGTTATTTGCCCGGCAGTTTTGCGAACATGAGTTGTATCCCGATAGTCCCCAGTGCGGCCTGGCACGCAACGCACCCGGCGCTGGCTGCAAGCATGACGTACCGCCAGGGGGATTCCAGCCCGAAAAAATGACACATCGCCGCGATCAGCGAAGATAGAACGAGAAACAACGCCCCGAGAACGCTCTTTTCAACAATGAACGGCGTCGTGAGTTTTTTAAAGCGGGCGTGCGCGTCGATGAGCCCCGATATAAAAGCGGCCATTGCCGAGAGCGGCAGGATGAACGCAAGAACCTTGATTGTGGCTGAAAGATCGATTGAAAACGCCATATCCGCTGCGAGCAGAAGCAGCAGAATAGTGGAGATAGCCTGGGGAAAATGCACTGTTATGGGATGCAGGTGGAGGTCGAGGATAAGCTTGCGTCGCCCGGACATGGTTTCACGGTATTCCTCGAATGCGCTCCGCGGGACGCCGCAGGCTGGGCATATCGTGTAGCGTTTCGATGATTTCATTATCAGACCGCACGCTTTACATCTCTCAAGTTGACTCATCGGGTTGCTCCTTGTTATATCATCGAAAAGTACCGCTCGATTGCGAGGAAGTTTTTGCGGACATTCTCCTTTCCCTGTATGAGATTCATGTGGCCCGGCAACAGTATCTCGATGTCGAGGGCCGAAATCTTTTTTATGCTTTCAATGACCTGCCTCGCATCGCCCCCGGGAAAACCGACCCTGCCGAAACTCTGTTCGAAAACCA
>JAKLIV010000155.1 GCA_022709405.1 Spirochaetota bacterium | reverse complement strand
CCCGGTGAGCAGGGAAAGCGAATCCAGCGAGTCCAGCAGATCGTCTGCCATCACCTTCTTGAACTGGATATCGAGGTCGTCCTTCAATAGAATTGACGGCAGGGAAAAAATCATGCGCAGGCGGTTATAGGAATCCATGAGCTCGCGGTCGACGGACCCGTAGTAATGCTCGTTAGCGACCGAGGAGACCTCGTTCTGCCGCTCGAGGCCCTCCAGCAGGTATTTTTCGGCGATGAGCTGCCTCTTGAGGTTCAGGGTCGTGTACACGTTCAGGCCCTCGTTGTAGACGAAATCCTCGCCGTACCGGGCGATGAGAATCTGGCGAACGTAATCGGTGAAGAACGGGGCCCTGTCTATGTTCTTGGAAATGGCCGTCTTGGTCGGGAACTCCATCTTGATTTTCTCGAAGTAATCGGGCCAGAACTCGCGGTAGATACGGTCTGCGCGTTTCCAGTCAAGGAACCCGGCGTCGACCATGCGGTCCAGGGTCTCGCGGTGCTTGGCGTGCGCGGCCCTGGTCTCCTGCAGGGGAGAAAAACCCTGGGGCTTCGAAGGCAGCGCAGCGAGCAGCGCGCTTTCGGCGACGGAAAGATTGCGTACGTCCTTGTCGAAATAGAACTCGGCTGCGGTCGCTATGCCGTGGCACCCGTGGCCGAGGTAAATCTGGTTGAAGTACATTTCGAGGATCTCGTCCTTGGTGAACCGTTTCTCGATCTGGAACGAAAGCATGGCCTCGAGTATCTTCCTGGTGACGGACCTCTTGCCGGTGGTGAAAAGCCTCTTGGAGAGCTGCTGGGTGATGGTGGAGCCGCCCTGAACGACCGTCGGACTCAGGTTTTTCACCGAGGCGATAAGGTTCTTTACCGAGGCCCGCAGTATAGCCAGCGGATTGATCCCGAAATGCTCGTAGAAGCCCTTGTCCTCAGCCGCGAGAAATGCGTTGATAAGGCTCTGGGGAAGCTCCTCGTACGGCACCAGGGCCCTCTTTTCCTGGAACAGCTCGGCAATGAGCTCACCGTTCACATCGTACAGCCGGGCCGGTATGCTCGGCTGGAAGCGCTTGAGATTGTCGATGCCCGAATAGCTCCTGATCTCGGAGTTGATGTATCCGAAAAAGGCCCCGCCGAACACCGAAGCGCACAAGATGACGGCCAGGGCTGCCTTTTCAAAATTGCGTGTCTTTTTATCGAAATCCATACATGCTTACCGGCGGCAATTTCTACAGGGAAATCATGATTAACAGGGGGATGATATTAATCAAGAAATTTATTTTGGTGAAATGCTAAAAAGATGTCCCGTCGGATATTGTCATTTCTTTATATAACGAACGCCTTCAATACCCTTGAAATCGGCGTCCTGTGTCCAGAGCACGGCTTCGTACAGCCGGGTGGTGGCGAGGATGACGCTGTCCGCCATTGGAAGCCTGAGATCATGGCTGATCTTCGCCGCCGACAGTGCGACCTGTTCATCGACCGGTTGTATCCGGCACTGGTGCATCACCGCGATGGCCTGCAGTGCGACCTGCTCGTTTCGCTCCCCGAGCAACTTCCTGAATACCTCGTAGATGTTGATCGCCGAGACAATGCAATTCCCGGTATCCTCGATTGGAACCGAGAAGAATTCTGCGTTCCGGCCGTCGGCAAAATACTCGAGCCATCCCGATGAATCGACAAGATTCATGCCCGGTCCTTCTCGCGCCTGATTGCAGTATCGATACCCTTCACATATCCCCGCATCTCTTTTACGCTTTTAACCGGAACAAGCTCAATTCGGTCGCCGTACTGGATTGCCTGGAACTTCTGGCCAACCTGCACGCGCAGACTTTCCCGTATTTCACGCGGTATGACTATCTGGAATTTCGTTGAAACAGTGACCGTGGGCATGGGGGCAACCTCTATTATTGTATTACAAATATAATATCGATAGCATTTAGGTAAGTCAAGATATTATTCCTGCGTAAGCCATAAAATTACCGCGGCAAAACTATTGACTTTTTCACCGGCATGTCGATTCAATCGATTAACGATATTTTCGAAAAATGTTTCGGAAAGGGGTCTTATAGTAATATCCGAAAGGTCGCCACGGCCGTTTGACTCCCTCGCTACAGCATATCCTCTTCTCGCCATCTCCGAAAGACATTATACCTGAAAACGATATTCACAGATCACGAAGCCTTAGCGTCACCATACGGTTTCCCCTCCGCGTACGCCGCGACTCCGCGTGAACCAATCCCAATTACCAGTCGACCGGCTCCTTCCCAACAGAGACCAGATACCTGTTCGCCTTCGAAAACGGCCGGGATCCGAAGAACCCGCGGTGAGCCGACAGCGGCGAGGGATGCGGGGATTTTATCACCATATGACGCCGAGGGTCTATGAACGCGCCCTTTCTCTGCGCGTACGCCCCCCAGAGGATGAACACAAGGTGTTCCTTTTCCTCCGCCAGACGATGGAGCGCTGCGTCCGTGAAATCCTCCCATCCTTTGCCTGCGTGGCTGGCCGCGCGGTGAGCCCTGACCGTCAGCGTCGCATTGAGCAGCAGCACTCCCTGGTTCACCCAGTGCAGAAGCGATGAATCCGCTCGAGGCGGCCTTCCCAGATCGGTCGATATCTCCTGGAAAATGTTCATGAGCGAAGGCGGATTCTCCACTCCCGGCTCAACCGCGAAGCACAGGCCGTTCGCCTGCCCGGCCTCATGGTAGGGGTCCTGGCCGACAATGACCGCCTTGACCGAATTGAACGGGCACAGGTCGAACGCCCTGAAGATGTGTTTCGCAGGCGGATACACGGTCCCGGCGCGGTATTCCTTTCTGACGAAATCGGTCAGCCGGATGAAGTAATCCTTCCTGAATTCCGGGGCGAGACGCTCCTTCCACGAGGCTTCAATCCGTACATTCATGCGGGATCTTATAACTGCTGCTTGACCTTCGCGTACAGTTCTTTCCTGATAGCCCTGGACAGAGAACGTAAAACATCGTCCTTTTCCATTCCACGGGACATTTCGGTGTGCACGGCCGATACTATGGCCTGCACCAGAAGCTTGTCGTTCATTGTTACGACTCCTAGGTTTCAATCTGGTATAGGCATCGTACAATGACGCGCAATACTTGACGCTTTATTTCATCGCGGCCGGGGTACGGCGAAGTAATTATCCCTGATCGGGACTGTAACACCGGACTGGGATAAATCCCATACCTCCTGTTATGACCGGGCCATAAACAGGCACAATGACAGACTGCGAGGGCGCCATGGGACAGGCATTTCTCAATCCGGCTTTTACCGCACTGAACGGCCGCGTCGGAGGCATCGTATTCTACAGCCATGCAGGCAAAACATTCTTTCGCTCATACGTGAAGCCCCGCAACCCGGACACCGTTGCTCAGAGCAAAAACCGCGGCCTTTTTCGGGACGCCATGAAGTCCTGGCAGGCGCTTTCTCCTTTCGACAGGGATTCGTTTCGCCGCAGGGCCCGGCGGCTCGGCATGAGCGGCCATAATCTTTTCATCTCGCGGTACATGCGGACGCACAGGGCTGAGGAAGGCAGACGGGACGCCGGAGCTGCAACCGTGAATCTTTCAAGGAAGGATGTACGGTTTATTCCCAGCGGTTCCGGTTCGGCTCACGTTCTATGCCGCTCCGTCGGCGGTTTTATGAAGGCAGGGGCTACCCTTTTCGGGGATTGGGAGAGGGTTGCGTTCACGGATGGGTCGTGAAAAACGTCAGAGCCTTACATTGTAATATTATAATCCCTTAAACTGTAAAATTCATTCATGTCGATATACAGTATAATATGGCCGTTGCCGGTCGCCCGGCAACGGCCATAAAGCAAACCAATAATCGGCTATTTACAGCACCGCACACCGATACCCATCTCGCAGGGAGTATCATACATCTTGTACTCTGAAACACGAGGATCATTTGAATCATCATCGTCTTCAAAAAACCTATAAAAGTATCCGCCGCTTTCCGAGTAATCGGTAATGGCGTCATAATAAGAGGTCGATGACTGCTGACGTCCCGGCATGGCGGTACGCATTCCGAGGATTCCGTTCTTGTCAGGCATGCCTAACATGAGAAGATGATCTGGTGCAAAAGATTCGATTTGAACGCTTTCAACATGGCCCCGCCAGTAATCATCAGTTCTGCTAGATCGATTGAACAGGAAAGTATTCACTATCTGATGGGCCAGCTTATCATCGGAATCAATCCTTTTTCCGATTATCTGGTTATAAACATCCTTGCGAGCAGCCCTGCGGGCATTCGGTTCAGAAATTTTACCAGGACTTACTGCCGATACTACTTGTTCCCATATCTCCTGCTGGACCATTTTTTTTACAGAGTTAAACATTACATTTGCACAGGCCGATATGACCCCATCACTATTATCGAGAGTAAACAATGACATTTCTTTACCTGCATATTTACTGGCCCACCATATTGTTCCCGAACAGTGGCTTCCATTGCCGTATTCACGCTCCCCAAGGTAAACAGGTTCATAAGCTTTTAGATCCACAAAGGCATTAAGGATATAATATCCTTTCATATTATTCATATAATTCGCGATTTCATTGAGATGCACCCTGTTCTCTTCATTACTTGTACTCAATCTCGCTTTGAAGTCGCCCATTCCTTTAATCGGTTCAGTAATAATACCATAATCGGCATTACTAAGCTTTTCAGGTTTGAATCTCTTAGGAACATTAGTAGGAAAAGCCAACCTCCAGGGTGGAATCGGAAGGCTAACGGCAATACCTCTTCCTTCATTTTCAATTATATTCTCAAGCGCATCATTAAAAGCATTATTGGTCATCTGGGTCCCGGAATCGTCAGCAACAACCACACAATGATCCCAGTAATGTCCCAACACCTTGAGGATTTTACCTACCGGACTGTCCGGTTTTGCGCTGAGAATAATATCCCCTTTTTTTACATCATTTGGTGCTGCCGGAATGAACCGCCATGCCGCAGATGCCGACTGCGCTACTATTACCGGCATAATCAGTAAAAATAAAATCATTTCTTTTATTTTCATATAATCATCTCCTCATTAAAAATTTTTAGTCACTTTCGAATTCACCAATTATCCACAATAGACTTTACAGCATCCCCTCCCGCTCAAGCTGTTCCAGGTCATCCGGCGTTATGGGTTTTCCCTTACCAAGTATCTTTTCAGCCCTGTTGAGCTTCTCGATCATCGCGTCGTCCATGACCTTCTCCGCATTCGCAGGAACGTTGTCTCCCCTGGGCGGTATATCGAGATACACCGAAGCCTTCACGTTTTTCCCACTCCCGAGAGTTCCGGTGAATTCAATACCCACCACGCAGGTATCTTCCGGTATCAAGGAGTCTTCTATGCTGATGGTCTCATCGATCGAACCCTGCGGCGGTATGACCGATCTTTTCAGCAGGCTCGAAATCCCCGCCTCCTCTTCGGTGGCTACACTGCCTGGCGTGCATGAATTGAACTTAACCTTTGCATTGGTGAACTGAATTTCCTCATCGTAAATATTGGTCATCGTCACCTTTACGGAATAGGCGTTTCCTTTAATTTCCGGGAAACGGTCATACCTCACCGGAACCGATGGATGTCCCATCTGGTTTGACACGTAGTGCACATTGGGGATGGTCACCGTCTGCCGCGCCCGGGCGGTCTTACCCTTCGCGTCACGCGCGACCACCTGCACCGAAAACGACGAGATGTACCGGTCCTGCTTTCTGGCGCGGTAGTCATGGGACACGAACGCCCTGTTCGTCGACAATGTCTTGCCGTCGCCGAAATCCCAGGCATAGGCGCAGTTTCCCGACAGGCCCTCGCGGTCCGTTATTTCGAACTCGATGATTTCCTGGTTCGCGCCAGAATACCCGAACGAGAACGAAAGCACGGGTCTCTCTCCGCACTCGACGATCTTCAGGGACACTTCCCTGGTATCGATGTTCGCCCCGGTGAAATCCTTGACGATGACATTGAAAGTCTGCGCGCCCTGCTCGCTGAAGCGCACTATCCCGGGGTTACCGGGCTCGGTTCCGATCTGGTAATACAGGTTCGAATCGGCCCCTGCAGGATTCGATGCCTCGACATACACCTCGACGTCTTCGTCAACGCAGGCCGTCTCTTTTTCCAGGACAACGTCTTTGATGAAGCCGGTTTTCTCGATCCTGATCGTGTTCGGCTCATGGAAACGGTCGAACAGTGAGGTAAAGAACCAGGTCATTCCCAGCGTCATCTTTTCGGATGCGGTTTTCCCGTTCTTCACGCAGCCCGGTTCCTGCTTGCCGTCCATGCGGAACATGACCCGAACAAGCACAGCGCACACGATCAGGAAACACGCCAATATGAGCAGCTTTTTGTTTCTCATGTTCTTAACCCTGCATTTTCGCAAACTTTGTCATTCATCCGCCTGCCTGCGCCCGCATGTTGGTCCGGGTTCAGGTTCAGAGGATGACAATTTGCCGGTTTTAAGGCAAAGCTCCCCTGTCCCCTTGCAGAACGGGGGAGCCGGCATTGAAATCACGTTTTAAATATGGATGCCGAAGATCGGTTCGGCAGCCGCGGTAAAGCGGCCGGATGACTGTTATATCATCCGGAAAGAAGGGCCTATCGTGCCGCCAGCACGGCTTTTTGCTGTTTCATCATATTTTCGAGCCTGGCGACGCGGTCGCTCATTTTCTCGAGAGACGCCAAGCGAAGCTTGAGGCCCGTGTTCTCTTTTTCAAGGGCGCTTATTTTCGCGTCACTCTGTCTTTTCTGCTCCTTGAACGCCTCGACGAGCACCACCGACATCTTGGCATAATCCATGGATTTGTATCCCTGGTCGTCGGTTTTTACGACTTCAGGTATGACTTTCTCGACGTCCTGGGCTATGAAGCCGATCTGGCGGTCTTTCGAGAAGGTGCGATCCTTGAATTTTTCGGTGTTCCAGTCATAGGTAACGCCCTGGAGACCCATGATTTTCTGAAGGGCGCTGGTATACGGCGTGATGTTCTGCTTGAAGCGGATATCGGATGAGCAGGAGTAACCGGCTGCGGTGACGTTGCCTTTAACTTGAATATCACCCGTAGACCAAACAATATTCATCAAATTTTTATTTAATGTTTCATTTTGAAATGAATTAATAGTCAGCCTTCCCCATAATGGAAATATTTTATATGATTCGTTAGTATGCCCTTCATCATTACTATTAAATGTTATTAATGATGTAGTTAGTTCTTCGGACGTCTGGCTATAAACTATGTTTGAAATAAAAAGTAACATCATGAAAACAAACCCAGTAATTTTAAATAACACTTTCCCAAATTTTTTAGTAAAGTTAAACATTACATATCCTCCTAATTGATAAAAAGTATTGGTTAGGATTTCATCCCCACAAGAAATCGTTTCTGAACTGGAATGAATAATTCACAAATTACATCTTCATCGTTGATTTTTCTTTTTTTTTCATAATAAACAGTGTATTCGTCATACAACCGTTATAATCCAATCTGTATAATAATGCATGCTTTATTCATTAAACTTCATTGATTCCCATGAGGTTCCTGCTCTATAGCATCCCGAAACTGCACTGAGTGACAAAAAAAAATTAAAAAAATACACCCACACCGATACCCGCTGAAAAAAATTGTATGACGCCATCTTGTTCGAACATCATCGCGTATTCCGGCCTGAGCTGCAGTTGCAGCATCGGCGTGAAGTTATACGTGAGATCCACTCTGAACAGAAGAAACGGCTGGAATGCGCCGCTTGCCGTGTAATCGGCCGATTCCCTGTCCCGGTAATAATACACGAGGCTGTACGTTCCACCGAATCCCAGGTACGGGTTGATGGAGAAATCCCGCATCGAGAACCTGTATCCCGCCAGCGCATTGACCGGGACCATCATCGCATGATGGGCTTCATGGTCCTTTCCCGTGAAGTAGATGAACCGGGCCGAACCGCCAAGCTGAAGTCCGTTCACGAAAAGATCTTCGGCAACGCATGATAGAGTAATGCCGTAGCCGAATCCCACCTTGCGCGACAGATAACCCAGCGGTGCGACAAAGCCGAACGCGGCTGAAAATGCCCCCGGCTTGCTCTTCTTGCCCAGCCGCTCTATTTTACGGGTAATGATCAGTGAGATGCGCTCAGCGGCATCGCGTATTTTTCCGCTTTCCTCTGCTGCAGCGGTCTCGGCAATGACTATGCATTTTTTCTCAACGTCAACGACCTTGGCCTGGACCATATATGTGTCGCCCCTGTCAACGCTGCCTATGACGACGTATCCGGCAGAGACGAGCTCGCCAATGGCCGCCGCGCATTCGCTGTCACGGCATTCGTCGATCTGCCGTTTCCTCTCCTCGACGATGAGCCTGATGTGCTCTTTTTCAAGGATATCGTACAGCCCGGTCTTGAAAAGGGCGAGCTCGACCGCGTTGCGCGCCATTCTCGCTTTGTCGGCGTCCGTATTATTTGAGGTAAACGGGATGACCGCAATTTTTTTCCGGGGAGGTGTTTTTTCATTTTCGAGTCCGGCGGCATTGACAGCAGAAGCGATCGAGGCGAAAACCAGAAAGGCGAAAAGTAAATGCTGAACGCGAACCCGGTTTATAATCGGACAACGCATGATCAGCCCCGCTTTATTTGCCGGCAGCAGGGTTCCCTGCCGGAATCGACTGTGTTATTTTCCGCGCAATGGATTTGCACGCTGCCGCGACATCCTCTGCGGACAAGACTTCCTCTGAAGCGTAAAAAATGACCCGGGAATCCCGCACGTCCGAAACACGGGCCGTTATGGTATAGGCGCCGTCATGGCGTTCGACCGACCCGACAAGGATCATGCCGTATCTCTTCCCGTCATTGCTCCTGCGCGCATTTACGGTGTATTCGCCGCCCCTGGCTGCAGCGAGCTCTTCGGCGATCGCATCCGTCACGGTCGTCGCCATTTTTTTATCGGCGATATCGGCGGTAAAAAGCTGCACGCCTATTCTGCGCGCGATCGCATCACGGGACTCCTCATGTGCGATGGGGGACAAATCTTTCTTCTCTGCCAGATCGGCAGCCTGTTTTTCCGCCTCGATAAGGGCGTCATCCTTTTTGAGCGGCTCGCTCATGTGCGTTGCAGCGGTGTACACGCCAACCGCGATAAGGGTCGCTGCGGCAGTCGTGGCCGCGGCCAGAATCAGCGCGGTCTTGACTATGGACACTCCCAGGCCGAGCTTTTTCAGCGCGAAAAACAGGGACGCGATGATGCCGAAGGAAAAGGTATATCCGCCGGTCTTTTTCATGATCGCCGTGAACTGCCTTTTTTTGTTCCTGCTGATGCGCTCGCGCACCCCGGGCTCAACAGGCCGGTCAAACCTGAATTTTCGCAGTAGTTTTTCGAGCTGCTCCGTCTTGTTCATCACAGGATGTCCTCGATGTTCTTTATCCCTTTCTTTTTCAGCGAATCCAGCAATCTGTCGACTGTCTTGCCGTACCGGTATCTGACCTGGCGCTTTGTCATGCCGAGCTCCCTGCCGGCCTCCTCGTACGTGTAATTATTGATCGCGATGAGGCTGAAAAGCGCGATGTCGCACTCTTTTTCGAAATTGTCCTCGTTTTCGAGAACATCGTTGATGATCATGCGGGTTTCTCTCATCCCGTTCACGAAAGCGAGGTTCATGTCCTGGAACATGTCTCCGCTTTCGACCAGGTCCGGCTTGACCTTGCGATAATACGCCATTACCTCGAGCCGTGAAGCGCCGATGAGCCATGTTCTCGGGTTTTCGATCATATCGAGCTTTTCGTAAAGCCTGATGAAGACCTCCTGGCAGATGTCCTCGGCCTCGTCAGGATTGTTTACCTTCATATTCACGAGGTTGAAGAGCATGGCATAATGGTCATTAAACACCTCGGCGAATTTCCTGTTTTTCCAGAATAGCATGCCCTGCAGTCACCCGATCATTCCCATATTGATTACTGTCCGCATTCCGAGTCTTCGCCGGAGAGCCAGCACGACGTGCCGACCGGGCTAACATG
>JAKLIV010000154.1 GCA_022709405.1 Spirochaetota bacterium | reverse complement strand
TGCAAGGATTTCATCGTGAGCGAGGTCCAGGTCGAGGCCGCGTATGCATCCGGCGCGGATTTCATTCTTCTCATCGCCGCGGCGCTCGATGAATCCGAACTGAAACGGCTATCGCTCAGAGCAACCGGTCTGGGCATGAAGGTGCTGTACGAAATCCACGAGCCCTCCGAATTCGACAGGATCAGGGACTGCGGACCGGAACTCGTGGGCGTGAACTCTCGCGACCTGAAGACCTTCATTATCGACAAGGACCAGGCGGCGCGCACGATAGCCGGCCTGAAGGGCGATTTTCTGAAGATCGCCGAGAGCGGCATCGAAACCGCCGAAGACATACGGCTCTTCGCGCGCCATGGAGCCGACGCCTTTCTTATCGGCACCGCCCTCATGACCAGCGACGATCCTGCGTCAAAGCTCGGTGAATTCGCCTCGGCGCTTCGGGAGGCCGACAGTGTTCGTTAAGGTCTGCGGCATGACATCGTTCGAACATATAGACTGGGCGGTCGAGGCCGGCTACTCCGCTGTCGGCATCGTGATGCACGCTGAAAGCCCCAGGTATTGCGATGTGGATAAGGCTCGCTCGCTCGCGGATTACGCGAGGGGCTCGATCGCGGTTGTCGGGGTGGCGCTCGGGATCGAGGAGCTTCTCGGCATCGAGCCCTCATTCGATTTCGTGCAGCTGTACCGCCCGGCGGATATCGACAACCTGATATTCGCCGGAGACTCCATCCCCGCAGGATTGAGGATGCGCCGTTTCATGTACGACATGAGCCGGGGCGCGGGAAGATTTGAACGCCCGCCGGACTGGGTGAGGGAGCGTTCAGGCGAGATCATTCTGTCCGGGGGGCTTGGCTGCGCCAACGTGCGCGAGGTGGTGAGGGAATACATGCCGTTCGGTGTGGACGTCTCCAGCGGGGTCGAATCCTCGCCAGGGCAGAAGGACCGGAAACTCATGATGGATTTTATCGAAGAGGTCAGGAATGGAACCTGTTAAAGGATTTTATGGCGAGTTCGGGGGGCAGTTCATCCCCGAGACCCTGGTGCCCGCGCTCGACGAGCTCGAGGCAGCGTTCGAAAACTTCAGGCGCGATGATAATATGCTGCGCGAGCTCGAGCTGTTCCTTAAAAATTACGCGGGCAGGCCGACTCCCGTTTACTTCGCCCGGAACCTCTCACGCAGATACGGCGTGAACATATATCTCAAGCGCGAGGACCTGCTGCACACAGGCGCGCACAAGATCAACAACACCCTGGGGCAGGCGCTGCTTGCGCGTCATATGGGTAAAAGACGCATCATAGCCGAGACAGGCGCGGGCCAGCACGGGGTCGCGACCGCGACCGTGGCTGCGCTGTTCGGGTTTGAGTGCACGGTGTACATGGGAAGCGTCGATGTCGAGCGCCAGATGCCGAACGTCAAGAAAATGAGGCTCCTCGGCGCGAATGTCGTTCCGGTCGAGGACGGGCTCAAGACCCTCAAGGACGCGGTGAGCGCAGCGCTCAAGGACTGGGTAGCCACGGTGAAAACGACGCATTACCTGCTCGGGTCGGTCACCGGCCCGCATCCGTTCCCGCACATCGTAGCCTGCTTTCAGGCCGTTGCCGGGAGAGAGGCGCGCGGCTATTTCGAGGAGCTGGGCTTCCTGCCGGACGCGGTCGTCGCCTGCGTGGGCGGCGGCAGCAACGCCATGGGAATCTTCCAGGGCTTCATGGACGCGAAAACCGTTGAGCTGGTCGGGGTAGAGGCCGGCGGGATTTCGATGAACCAGGGCGGGCATTCCGCCACGCTGACAGCGGGGAACAGGGGAATCTTCCAGGGAACTCTGTCGTATCTGCTCCAGAACGAAAACTGCCAGGTGAACGACGTGCATTCCGTGTCCGCGGGACTCGACTACCCGGGTGTCGGTCCGCAGCATGCGTATCTGCGCGACAGCGGTCGGGTGCGCTACACCTCGGTCTCCGACCGGCATGCCCTCAGGGCGTTCAGGGACCTGACTGTAAACGAGGGGATTATCCCGGCGCTCGAATCCTCGCACGCGCTGGCGCATGTGATCGAGAATGCCGCATCCTATGGCGGCAAAAACGTGCTGGTGCATCTGTCGGGAAGGGGAGACAAGGACCTGGGTATCATCGAGAAGCAGAATATGGAGGACCTATGAGAGGGATATATATCGTCGGCGGGTATCCCGACAGGGATGCATTCAGACAACGCTTTGCTGATGTCTGCGAAGCCGGTTTCGACTTTGTCGAGATAGGAATACCGTTCAACGACCCGTTGGCCGACGGCCCCGTCATCGCCGGGGCGCAGCTCGAGGCGGTGCGCGCCGGAATCACCGCCGAGACCGTGGCAGAGGACCTGCGTCGCCTCGTCAATTATCCTGTCAGGAAATACATCATGACCTACGCCAACATCGTATATTCGACCGGTATGAGGCGATTCTCCGACATGTTCGGCGGCGTCGTCGACGGCATCATCATCGCCGACCTGCCCAACCGGATGCGCGACCTGTTTTTCGGCCAGGGTCTCTGCATTCCCGTAATCCCCTTTGCGACGCTTGAATCGCGTGAAAGCGACATCGAGGCAGCCGCCCGCTCGGAAGCCGACTTCATCTATTTCGTGGGACTCAGGGGAATAACCGGGTCCACCGCGGATTTCTCGTCTCCTGAAATGAAAGAAAAGGTCGCATCGATTCGCAGGGCGACGAGCAAGAAGATTGTCATCGGGTTCGGGGTGAAAGGCCCGGCAGACGCATCATCCGCGTTGGGGCTCGGAGACGGGTATGTAATCGGCACCGAGGCAGTGCGCAGGCAGAACGACCCTGTCGAGTTCAGGAAATATCTGTCTGTCCTGGCAGGATAGGCCTATTTTTCCTTCCAGTTCCACCATTTGAGAAGGGCGGGGTCGCGCTTATCGTTTTCGGCGAAGTAAACCGCGCACCTGAAAACGTACAGCACGCAGCGGTCGACATGCGTTTTCCTGGCTGCACAGAGCTTGCCGTACAGCCGCTGGGGATCTTTCCCTTTCAGGTCGCTGACCTGTTTTATCCCGATCAGCCGAAGGTCTTCTTCAATGCTTGGGCCCACGCCGGGAATGGACTGCAGGCCGGTCTTGTCCCGTTTTTTCATTGGACCTTCCTCAACCGAGTAGTCCTTTCCTCGATTGATTTCCGGTGTTCCTCATCGGAGATGTTTGGGTCTTTCAGGTCAAAAAATTTCTTGCAGGGAAGCTCGCCGCATTCACTGCATCCATGGTATCGTCTTTCGGTCACCGAGCATCTGTACAGGGGGCATGTTTTGTCAGGCATGATGCTTCTGGCCCAGAACGTGGAGCCTTTCACCGTATAACAGCCCTGGCAGTTCGTGTTGTAGAAACTGCATCGGTCACACAGAAGTCCGCATGCAGACATGGGTTCATTCATGGCTTCCTCCGGTAATCACCCTGCGCTTTTCATCAGGAAATTCGGGTCATTCCGTAATGTTTGCAAAAAAATTCTTGCATACAAAGCAATAAGTGTCAACAGTAAATCATGTCTGCAATAATGAAATGGATGCCATGATTCGTCTGCTGTCGATTTTCTTGACTACGGCAGTGATTGTTTCGGTTTCCCTGACCTGGGGTTGCGATTTAAACAGCCGCAGAACAGATCCGAACGCTCTGCCGCACAATACCGCGCCCGAGCCGAGGTGTGAGGCGCCGGCGCTCGCCGATGTTTCAACCCCGGCAACGGTTGTGGGCGACGGCGCGCCAGAAAGCTGTACGGCCGAAGCGATTCAGGCAGCGGCGGCAGCGGGCGGCGTGATCGTTTTCGACTGCGGCGCTGACCCGGTCACGATAGATATTTCATCCCCCATTATTTTCACGAAAGAGAGCGTCCTGGACGGCGGCGGAACGGTCACCCTCAGCGGCGCAGGATCCTCTCGCATCATCTACTTTGATTCGGCGTACGATCTGAAAACGCCGCGGCTCACGGTGCAGCGCCTGACGCTGACGCAGGGTAGCGGCCCTGCCGGCGGAGACGACACCGCTGCAGGCGGCGGGGCCATATACCGCGACGGCGGCAGCCTTACGGTCATCGGCTGCACGTTCACCGGCAACCATGCCCCGTCGCCGGGTCAGGACATCGCCGGGGGCGCGATCTACGGATTCGGGGGCGGCGACATCGTCATCTCCGGCAGCGTCTTCACCGGAAATTCGGCAAGCAACGGCGGCGCGGTCGGCAGCCTGAACGGAGATGTTATAATCATCGACAGTGTTTTCACAGACAACGCCGCGACCGGGTACGATGGAAATCCCGGCCATGGCGGATGCGGCGGCGCCATCTACATGGACGGGGCAGACGAATGGACCTCGCTTTGCGGAGTGACCATCTCGGACAACCGGGCTGGGGCGATCGCTGGCGGATTTTTCAGGGTCTCCAACGACAACTCCGGGGCGTTTTCGATGGACCGCACAACGGTCGATTCGAACACGGTCACGCCCGACGACGCCGGCATCGCCGGCGGCATGTACCTCCAGGGCCTGCAGATAAAGCTCGGGAACAGCACGATATCCCGCAACCGGGCCTTCCACAACGGGGGGATATGGTTCACCGCCGACAATGTTGCCATGACGAATGTGACCGTTGCCGGTAACGTCGCGTTCGGCACCAACGGCGGCGGCATATGGCTTAGCGGTTCGCCGACAGGCCTGGTGCTCAACTGCACGATCGCGGACAACCATTCGACCGCGACGGACGTTATATGCGGCGCGATCTTCGGCAGCGGCCTTATTCTCAGGAATACGATCGTGTCGGGCAACACTGCGATGTGGGTCCCGGGATGCGACCATCTGCACGGCCGGGGCGACGGCGGCGTCGAGTGGCCCGGCGGGACCGACTGCACCGCGGGACCGCTCGTGGCCGACCCGCTGCTCGGCGCCCTCGGAGACAATGGGGGCGGGACCGAGACCATGCTCCCCGATGCCGCCAGCCCGGCGAGAGGCATCGCTGCCGGCTGCCCTGAAACCGACCAGCGCGGAGTGGCGCGCGGGGAAACGTGCACCGCGGGCTCGATCGAAATTCCATGAGAAGTGACATTTCCCCGTCACTCTATATACACGCAGTTTGCCCTCCTTTTCATCATGCTTCAGGTCGGGCGCTAACCGTCACAATTAACAAAAAAATTTGCATTTTTTTTGTTTTCTGTTAATATTCATTAATCACTGTCACAAAAATAAGTCCGGCTGGTTGGTGAGATTCGACGAATGTTTTGCATAAGTGTCGGCGGGATTCTGTCAATCTGACAGATGATGCGGCGGAAACAGGGATTATGGCTTGCCGGATAAAACTTTTACCTTCAGGAAGGAGTGCTATGAATATCAGGATCAGAAGTGTTAAAATGGTGATTTCACTCGCCGTGATATCGGCGATCACCTTGCTTTCAGTTATCTTTGTCGGTGTTTCCTACAATGCCGCCTATACCGCCGTTGAAAAGGCCTACTCCAATCAGCTCTGGAACTTCAACGATGAGCTTATGCAGCAGCTGGAGCGCTTTTACGAAGACCAGCTGACGAGCGTGCAGTTCCTGGCCTCCCAGGATGCGGTGGTCGATGCAATGGCGACGGGACGTGCGGGATACGCCGCGCAGATCATCAGGGGATTCTTTGACAGCAAAGGCATGTATGAAGACGTCATCATGTCCACCGCTGAAAGAAACCCCAGGGTCGTTTTAAGCGGCTCTGTAAAAGCGAACGGCGTCAGATGGGGCGGCGCAGGGTATGATGATAATATCGAAAAAGCCCTCAACGGAGAAGCCCACGTCAGCCAGCCCAATCGGTCGCCCGTAACCGGCAGGCCCGTGGTGCTGGTGAGCGCGCCGATCAAGAAAAACGGCGAGGTCATCGGCATTATGGGGCTGAGCTGTGAAATCAGCAAGCTCTCCCAGAACCTGGTAAAGAATATAAAGATCGGCAAAACAGGATATGTCTTTTTTCTGCGTAAAGACTGGCTGACTTTCGCCCATCCCGTTGAAGAGAATATATTTAAGCTGGATGCAAGCAAGTACGACTTCGGCATAAAAATGAAAGAATCCCCGGACAACACCCTCATCAAGTATGAATGGGAGGGTAAAGATAAAATCCTCACCTCGAAGCGTCTTGAAAAATACGGGATCGTATCAGCAATCAGCATTTATGTCGACGACATACGTGAGGACGCCCGGGCCATGGCCCTGATTATGGTGCTCGTCGGCGTTTTCGTCATCGTTATCTCGGCTTTCTTCATGTACATCATAATAAGCCGCAGGCTCATGCCGCTGAACCACGCGAGCGACATTCTGCAGAGCCTGTCAACCGGCGATCTGACCGCGAGATACCAGGGAGCCATCCGAGACGACGAGATCGGCCAGATGATAACCGCGTTGAATGAAATGACGATACGGCTTTCTGAGACCGTCAATAATATCGTCATGAGCAGCCAGGCCCTGACCGGGGCCTCGTCTGAAATCAGCGCGACCGCGGACAGCCTGAGCCAGGGAGCCAACGAGCAGGCCGCCAACGTCGAGGAAATCACCTCGTCCCTTGAGGAGATCGGCGCGACGATCTCGCAGAACGCCCAGAACGCCAAGGAGACCGATGTCATCGCGCAGCGCACCTCATCGCAGGCCGAAAAGGGAGGCAAGGCGGTCGACGACACGATTGAAGCCATGAAGCAGATTGCGCAGCGCATCTCGATCGTCGAGGATATCGCCTATCAGACCAACCTGCTGGCCCTCAACGCCGCAATCGAGGCGGCCAGGGCCGGAGAGCATGGCAAGGGATTCGCCGTCGTCGCCGGAGAGGTGAGAAAGCTCGCAGAGAACAGCCAGCAGGCCGCCCAGGAAATCAGCTCGCTGGCGACAAACAGCCTGGGAATCGCCGACACCGCGGGGTCTCTCATAAGGGAGATCATAACCGATATCAAGAAGACGGCGACTCTCGTTCAGGAGATCACCACCGCTTCCGAGGAGCAGGACACCGGCGTGAACCAGATAACGCTGGGCATGGACCAGCTCAATACCGTGACCCAGCACAGCGCGTCGACCTCCGAAGAGCTTGCCGCGACCGCCGGGATACTTGACCAGCACGCGAAGCAGCTGCATGACGCAGTTTCGTACTTCTCGGTTGAAAAAAAGACCGCTGATACGCCGCTTCTTGAGAAATGATTGACAAACGGTCCGCGAAGAACGATAACGATTTTCGCGGACCGTGGATTCAATTTTACTGCCATGAAAAAATCTGCATTTCCATTATTCCTCGCGCTCGCCGTTTCAATACTGTCATGCGCCGCCGAGTCCGGGAAAAAACCTGCATCGCCTGAAACGATCGGCCTTGCCGCGGCGGATTTCATTCTTTCGCTCCAGAACGATGACGGCCGCATCATGGACTGCCCCGACAGCGACGTGGTCAACGAGGATTCGAACATGGAGTACGCATGCCTCGGCCTCGCAGCGGCATACGGGCATTCAGGCGAGCAGAAATATCTTGACGGCCTCGCGAAGGCCGTTGCCTGGCTCGCTGCGCGTGAGGAAATGACCGATGCCGATTGGAAAGGGAGCTGGTTCTACGCATACGGCGTCGATGCGCCCTATGATCCGTTTCCGCTGTCGCCCGGGGAGGGCGTTGACGACGTGCGCGGGGTTGACGCGACATCCGCGCTGTTCGTCTATGTGCTGTACCTGCACAGGACGCTTTCGGGAGACGATTCGCTCGCGGCTCTTTATGAAAACAACGCCCGCGCCGCGCTGGATTTCCTGCTCGCAAACAATTATGATTCGGCAAAATATTTCTACAGCTCATGGCAGGAGTCTTCGGGTTCGTGGGATCTCTGGAAATACCGGTATGCAGCTGACCAGGCCGACGTGTACCTGGGAATGAGGGCGGGATTTCTTCTTTATGGGGATGCGGATTACGGCGACTCGGCGGACGCCATCGCCGCCGGCGTCACCGCTGACTTTTTTGATGAGGACGGTGAAAAATTCGCCACCGGCATGGAGAGCGACGGGATTCTTGACACGGGATTTGATGAATTCGACTCGATCTTTCCGCAGGGATACATGGCCTGGGTCTTCGGGTCCTCTGAGCAGACCCTGGCCTCGTACGAGTGGCTGGAGTCGAAAAAGACGCCAGGCGGCGGGATATACTGCTACACCGGGGATCCCGGATACAGCCTCTCGGTCGCGGTGTTGGCCCTGGCGGCCAGGTCTCTCGGTCTGGCCGCGCCTTCGGATTCGTTCGAGTGGATAGCACTGGAAACCTTTGACCCGGATGACGGCGGCATATGTGACACGAAAAACGGCTACAGGGACAAATTCTCGAATGTCGCCGGATTCACCGCCGCTGCTATGCTGGGCCTTGATCCTTTCTGATCCCGTTGTGCGCTTTGAACGCTTTTCGTTCCAGGAAATTACCCGCGTAGGCCCCTCTGCCTCCTGTTAGACTCCAGATGCTTGCGGCGATATACACCGGTATGAAAAGAGGACCGAGCACCTCATACTGCCTCACGTGCTCATGCTCGTGGACACGGTCGGCCGAAAGGGATCGGCCGTCATGCCCGAGTATCACGTGACCGAGTGTGATCGCGCTGACCCGTCCCCTGCCGGGCACGCAGTAGGTGAGAAACCCGGATATGAGCCTGCCGTGGACCTCGAGCACGCCGTCGATTATCTGCACGCGGCCGCCGGTCGCGATGGCCAGGGGAATGAAAAAAAGCCCCAGTACGGTATTCGGGAACGCCCAGATGTATTTCAGAAGCTTCATTTACATCTCCGAAACATATCCTGCATTATATCAGCATCCGCGCCGCGTCATATATGAATTTGCCCCCGAAAAACACGAGAGCGACCCCGCTGACCGCCGATATGACTTTCTGGAAAATCTTACTGTACACCCTGCCGCCCCTGAACGAGAGCGCCGAGAGAAACCAGCTCCATCCGAGGTCGCAGAGCCAGTGCGCGGCCATGAAGACCATGATCCCGGCCGCGCCGTATCCGGCTGCCTGCATGATCATGGCCCCGCCAACGGTCGCCCACCACAGCAGGAAATAGGGGTTCGCCGCGGAAAGCGCGGCCCCTGTCGCTACGGGTGAGCGGCCTCCGCCGGCCGCTTCGACCACGCCATTTGCCGCGTCCCTGAACATGCCTGCGGCCATGAAAAGAAGGTATGCCCCGCCGGCAATGCCGATAACGGGCTTCACGTAGGGCAGGCCGAAAAGGTAGCCGAATCCGAAAAGGATCGCGGCCATCATGGGGAATTCGACGATGCCGTGGCCCACGGCGATGAGCGCGCCTGCATGCGGCGAGCGGCTTCCCTGGCCCACGGTTGCGGCCGAGAGCGGCCCGGGTGCCATGACACCGGTGAGCGAGATGACCATCGCGCCCGCCAGGAACTGAATGTACGACGAATCCATGCGAATGTTCTCCCTGGAATAATCATGCAGGATGCGGCGGTTTTGGGAAGAAATTTTTCCTGAATCGGTACATTAAAAAATTAAACATGCTTAACGCATGTGAGTCCCGGTTTTCGTCTTCGTACACGACATTATCTCTCGATAAAGCGGTCATTGACCCGGAATGCTTTTTTTTTGACTATGGTCGGCGGCATGGGTACTTTTTTGATACGGAATTCATCATGGATTAATGACTCATATGATATCTTGCCAGGAGGTATTTTATGGTACATTTAATATCCGACAAGCTGGTCGAACTGGTCGAGAAGCACAGCAGGGTAATCATCAAGCGATGGGTCGCCCGTTTAATTACAGATCCCACGACATCGTCCTTTTCCAAAAGGAACATCAACAGCATTGAAAAAAAGGCGATGAACCTTCTGGAACATATGGGGAAATGGGTCAGCTATGATACCACGAAGGAGGAGGTGGGTAAAAGGTACGCGGCAGAGGGAATCGAACTGTTCAAAATGGAGATACCGCTGTGCGAGGTGATCCGGGCGATGTACACGCTGAGAAGGATATTGTGGCTTTTCATCGAGAATGAAAGCGCGTTCGACACCGCGTTTCAGCTGCACCAGA
>JAKLIV010000153.1 GCA_022709405.1 Spirochaetota bacterium | reverse complement strand
CTTTACAACCCGAAGGCCTTCATCGTCCACGCGGCGTCGCTGCGTCAGGCTTTCGCCCATTGCGCAAGATTCTTAACTGCTGCCTCCCGTAGGAGTCTGGGCCGTATCTCAGTCCCAATGTGGCCGTTCACCCTCTCAGGCCGGCTACCCATCGTCGCCTTGGTAGGCCTTTACCCCACCAACTAGCTAATGGGCCGCGGACTCATCTTCAGGCAGTAGGCCCGAAGGTCCCCACCTTTAATGACTACTACCTGTGTAGCATGCCATCTTATTCGGTATTAGCCACCGTTTCCAGTGGTTGTCCCCATCCTGAAGGCAGATTATCCACGTGTTACTCACCCGTTCGCCACTTTCCTCCCAATGCAAGCACCGGGATTCTCGTACGACTTGCATGTTTAAAACGCGCCGCCAGCGTTCGTTCTGAGCCAGAATCAAACTCTCCGTGATAAATAAATCTATATTGATTTATTTATTTTCTAGAGTTGATCTAAATTAACTTTCTCCTCATTGATGAGGAGCACGCAAAGCGTTCTAAATTCTATACTACTCAGTTTTCAAAGAACTATAGAGATAAAAAAATCCCCAAAGCACCTATCGGTATGGAGATTACCTTAATCAGTTCGTTGCCTCAGGCAACGCTTAATTAAAATGTATCAATCTCTAAAACAAATATTATTATTAAGCACCTGACTTAATCATCAAGTGAAAGAACATATATTGAAAAGCCATTTTCATGTCAAGATTATTTTTAATTATTTTTATTTTTTTTATAAAAACAATTTAATCTTAACAATAAAAAAGATATCACCAAAATAAATTCATGTCAAATAATGTCAATACATTATTAAAAAAATTTTTTATTTTTTAATTACAGCCTGTTACCATCTTTTTGCCATCTCTTTTTCATGCCCCTGGAGCATATAGAATATTGCCCTGTCAAAAAAAAGAATAACCCTGTTGATTAAATCAACAGCCTGCTTATAATCCGTGATATCGTTTTCCAGGCTCTGATTGACAAACAGCCACATATGTCTCTTTAAAAGAACCAAGGCGTGAAAAACCTGCGATGCAGGGACCCCTTGCTGCAGCCTCATTTTTCCCAATTTCTCGTAAAAATTCTGGATTTCCTGTTTTTGAATCCCTTTGGAAAGCCATTGTGATAATTCCCTGTAGACATTATCGCCGATTTCATAAATCATCTGCCTGTTCAGCGAGCGGTATCCAGCGGTCTTTTCATTTCTAAGCAGGTCATTCATGTAGCGTTCGACAATTTCCTGATGGTTGTCTTCGATGAGTTTTACGAATTTGTTTGCCAGAAGATTTGTACTTATATCCATAATAAACCCACCCCTCAAATTTTATTTCAGATTAAGTTGAAACTGAACAAAATCATTTATCAGATCATTAATCAGAAAAAAATACAGATTTCAAGTAATAAATTTATGCACGGGAACCTCTATATATAACATTTAAGCGTTCCCCTGTGGGCATTCAGATTCATTAAATGTTTAATAAATTGGATGAAAATCAGGTTTTAACATTTTCTAATGAAAAAAACTGACATTTAGAGGCGCCAATATTAAAAACATGGCTGCAGTAATCTCGTCGAGCATAAAAGAACAAAAAAAACAGATGAAAAAATATTAAAAAAACGGCAAAAACTGCCGCCATTGTCTATTTCTTGCCGCTTTTTATTCCTGCAATGAAAATACCTGCCATATCGACCCTTACAGTCTTTCTTTCCGGCAGCTTATCAAAGACTTCTTCGTCACAGAGAAGATCCATCACCTGCGGGCCGACTTTCGCTTTGACTATCGGCACTTTTTTAACCTTGTATATTTTAGGAATCTGATCGAGAACCGATTTCGGCATATTTGCGTTCGACACCCTGTCCATTCTTTTTTCCAGAACGAGAATCGACATGGGTACCTTGTGCTGATTCACCAGACTCTGCTGGTCATCCAGCTTTTTCTGCATTTTCCGCCTTAAGAATATGAAGCCGACAACAAGAAGCGCAATGACAATCGCCAGAACGCTGTAAAGAATGATCGATCCTGTAGAAATGGAACCCATAAATCCTCCGGAAAAAAGACAAAAACACGATAGATTGCACTTTCATTAATAGAATGAATCTTATACTATGGCCACCGCGACATACGTCAAGACAATTTAGACGAATAGAACAAAAATGATCCCTTATCAAAAAACCATTCTTGACATTCCGGGTCGTATGGATTTGAATGTAACCGATTCAATGCATCCCGCAATATTTGATTAACATGAAATTCGAGAAACCGGAAATATTATTGATCGGCACAGGCGCGGTCGGAAGCTTTTACGGAGGGAAACTGTCCCAGGCCGGTGCGAGAGTCTCGGCGCTGTGCAGGTCTGATTTCGATGCGGTGAAAAAAAACGGCATCGAGATAAAAAGCATCTTCGGGAATTTGAAGTTCACGCCTGAAATCACGATAAACAGGATATCCCAGTACGACAGGGTCCCGGATTATATCATTGTCGCCACGAAAGTGCTGCCCGAAATCGATATCCCGAATCTCATAAAAGACGCGGTGCATCCGGAAACTTCGATAGTCCTGCTCCAGAACGGTATCGATATCGAAAGGCCGGTCTCCGCAGCATTCCCTTCAAACGAAATAATCGACGGTCTTGCTTTTATCTGCGTGAGCAGAACATCGGCCGGGAAAATTGAGCACCAGGATTACGGCAGGATCGTGCTCGGCAGATATCCGTCCGGTAAATCCGAAAAGGCCGAGGCGCTTCGCGACCTTCTGACGCGCGCAGGAGTCCCCTGTGAGATCGACGACGATATAATTGCCGCGCGCTGGAAAAAACTCGTATGGAACGCCCCGTTCAACCCGATCTCTGTCCTTGCCGGCGGCGCGAACACCAGGGGCATGATGGAATCAAAAGCGACTTATACCCTCATCAAAAAAGTCATGGAAGAAGTCGCGCTGCTTGCTGAAAAAACCGGACACAAACTCCCCGACGGGGTCATTGAAAAAAACCTGAGCGACACTGCGGTCATGAAACCGTACAAAACGAGCATGCTTCTCGATTATGAAAATAAACGGCCCATGGAGGTCGAAGCGATACTCGGAAACGCGGTCAGGATCGCACAGTCAATGGGGATCGAAGTGCCGCACATCGAAAGCCTGTACGGCATACTGACCCTTTCCGACAGGCAAAACCGCAGTTGAAACATCATTCCTTCTTTCCCGGTTTAATGATATTCTTATAAAATCCTTATAATTTCTTAATATTTTTTATTTAATTATTCTACTGATCCAACATATGACGAAACCGAATGGCGCACAATGAAAATTCATCGCAATATACTTTTTGATTTATTTATCGAAAAAATCTTTTTTTTGGTCGGTTTTACATGCCTCCTGGTCCTGTTGCTCATCATGCTCTTCCTGTTCAAGGAGGGCCTTCCCATATTCAGCAATGTCAGCCCCCGCGAATTCATTATGGGCACCAGCTGGTATCCTACAAGCGAAAATGCCAGATACGGGGTGTTCCCCCTCATAATGGCGTCGGTTTCTGTCACGCTGCTCGCTTCGATGATTGCGGTTCCGCTGAGCCTCTCGATCGCAATATATCTCTCCGAGATCGCACGGCCCATAGTCCGCGAAATAGTCAAACCGGCAGTCGAGCTGATAGCATCGATACCTTCGGTCATCATCGGCTTTTTCGGAATGGTGGTCATCGCTCCGCTGCTTCAGACGTATTTTCATCTTGATACCGGATTGAACCTCTTCAACGCCTCGCTGATGCTTGCATTCATGGCCATTCCCACCATAGCGAGCATATCCGAAGACGCGATCTCATCGGTGCCTGTTTCGCTGAAGGAGGCCTCCTATGCTCTCGGGGCAAACAGGTGGCAGACGATCCTCCACGTGATTGTTCCGGCTTCGCTGTCGGGCATCTGGACCGCCATAATTCTCGGCGTATCCAGGGTCATCGGCGAGACTATGGTCGTGCTCATGGTCTCCGGCGGCGCGACCACGCTTCCGGATTCGCTGTTTTCGCCGGTACGGCCGCTGACATCCAATATAGCGGCTGAAATGGGCGAAACACCCGTGGGCGGTGAGCACTACCACGCCCTTTTCGCGATCGGGATAATCCTGTTCATAATAACATTCGGATTCAACCTCATCGCCGACTATCTGTCGAACAGGTATAAATTCAAAACTGACTGACCGGGTTCATCATGGAAACAGGAATTTTGAAGCAAATCATTAAGCGCAGGTCCGGTGCCGCATTCTCCGAGAAGACGATGTTCGCAATCATCACCTTTCTTTCCGCTGTGGTCCTCGGCTTTCTTGTTTTCATGCTCGCATATATCTTCAAAAACGGATTTTCCGCGCTTTCATGGGAATTCATCAGCGAGAGGCCGAGAAATGAAATGACCGAGGGCGGGATATTTCCCGCGATCCTGGGCACGCTTTACCTGATGATCGGGTCATCGGCCCTGTCCATACCGATAGGAATTATCACGGCGATTTACCTGAACGAATACGCGCGCAACAGAAAACTCGTGAAGATCATTCGCCTGGGAATCAACAATCTGGCGGGAGTTCCCTCTGTCGTGTTCGGACTGTTCGGCCTGAGCCTTTTTGTGGTGTTCTTCGACTTCGGGGTTTCGATACTGGCGGGATCTCTCACCCTGGGCGCGCTCAACCTGCCGGTGATCATCCGCTCGACCGAGGAAGCGCTCGGGGTCGTCCCCGGCACCTACCGTGAGGCTTCGCTTTCCCTGGGCGCGACCAGATGGCAGACCATATACCGGATAGTGCTTCCGGCCGCACTGCCGGGGATCCTCACGGGAATAATGCTGAGCCTTGGAAGAGCTGCGGGCGAGACGGCGCCGATCATGTTCACTGCCGCTGCGTTTTATTCGCCCGAATTCCCGGCGTCAATCTACGACGAAATCATGGCGCTGCCCTACCACATCTATGTTCTGGCCACTGCCGGGACCCATATACAGGAAAGCCGCCCCCTTCAGTATGGGACGGCCATTGTCCTTATTGCGATGGTGTTCATCCTCAACTTCGCCGGGATCATCCTCAGGTACCGCTACAAGAGAAGATGATCCCTGACTGGCGGGATGTCAGCTGTCACTGTTTCTGGATTTTCCTCTGCAGCGCCTTGATTTCCTCGTTCCATTGCCTGAAATAATAGGCTCCCCATATTTCCTCGACAGCGCTTTTTTCGGCCTTCTGCAGCACGGCTGACGCGCTCTCCGGATCATCATCCTCTATGAGCGCCTTGGCGTAAAAAATATGGTTCTGAGGATGCGCAGGATAATTCGTCGAGGCCTGTTCCAGAAGCTCCAGGGACTTCTCAAGGTCGCCGATACCCTGCGGCCACTCGGGAGCGGATAGATACAGCATGCCGAGCACGCGCAGGGGCCCTCCCATGTCCTGCTCGGGCTTCTCCATCGCGATCTTGAGTGTCTCCTGCAACTTGGGAAGCCTTCCAAGGGCGAACAGGCCCTTGGTCTTCAGCACCAGGCCGAGGTTGAGGGCGTAATAAAAGTTCGCTTCAGGGTCCTTATTTGCCGTCCCTGCCTTTTCGGCTGCGGCAAGACCCTTCTCGGCGATCTCGACCATCCTGTCCTCATCCGGTTCGATTTCGGCGAGCAGATAGGCCGCGCGAGAATAGGCAAGGGCAATCCTGCGTTCGTCGCTCCGCGCAAAGGCCATTTCAGCGAGCTTGAACGCGTAATATTTCTGGCCTTCGACCGCATTGCGCTGGCTCAGTATGAGGGCGACTTCAGCCATTGCGCCGGGATCATCGGCAAACGGAAGGGTGGACAGGTCCGCGTTATACCAGTTGGGCCCCAGGCCGGAATACACCCTGATCGGGGCCGCGCTTTTCCCGCAAGCGGTCAGTACAAGGGCCAGTACGCTAATTGCTGCCAGTATATTTCGCGATCGTCTCATTGAGTGTCTCCGGCTGGATGTTTTCGAATCCGCTTATCCCGAAGTTGTTGCAGACCTTCTTGCCCTCTTCGAGAGAAGTCATCTTCACCATGGCCCCGAGGATCTCGTCCTTCACGCCTCTGGTCGCCGGCGTTTCGGCCATCATGAAGCCGAGACGGGGCATTTCCGGGGATTTGTACACGACCTCGATTTTCTGGAAGGTCGTCGGTATCTGCTTGAGCGCCTCGTATTGCATCCCGGTCAGAAGCACGGCGTCAACGGTTCCGGTATTCATCTTGCGTACCGCAGAAAGCGGGCGTGCAGTCGGCTGCATCACAAAATAGCTGCCGACATTAATTTTATTTTCGAACACCATGTTGTTGATGAACTTCGCGTCCTCATACAGCACGTTGCCGCTGATCTTTTTACCCTTGAGGTCGGCAAGGGATTTATATGATCCCTTCTTGACGATCAGGTAGTACTGCTCGGTCCTTTTCCCTTCGGAGGTTACCAGCGAAAGCGGAACGAGGTTATAAGTCGTGCGATTGGCGAGATAAAAGCCGATCGAGCCCATAATGAAGCAGTTGCGGTTTTTCTGGATATAGGCCCTGGCCGGAGCGATGTCGTTGAAATACTGGCCGGCCACATCGGCCCTTTTTATCTTCGTCTGCCGGGTGAGGATATCGAGAAACTGGGTTATGATCTTGTCTCCCTCGGGTCCGGTGTCCGGGCCGCCCGGAAACACGATTGCGAAATGGATTTTTTCAGCAGCTGCAGAGACCGATGCGCCATTCTGATGAAAAAACCCCGGAAAAACGAGGAGTAGAAACATCCATATCGTGATAAAGCAGTTTTTTTTATGTGTCATAGCACCTCTCCGTATTTTGATAAAATATATACTATTTTTTTTTAATGTCAAAAAAAATCTCCGAAATCCCCCCATCTGCTTGAAATAAACAGCACTATGATCTTGTTCATCAAGGCAGGATGTCAACTCATAATTATCATTCGGGGATTGTCGAAACACTTGATTCGCAGGATAAGAGCAGGGATGTAAGCAATGCTACACTATTATGGTGAAGACCGATCCGCTGTTGTCGGACTTAACTTCAATATTCCATCCGAGCATATCTGCTGCATGCTTCACAATGGATAGTCCGAGCCCGGTGCCTCCGGTATCGCGCGACCTGCTTTTATCGACACGGTAAAAACGCTCGAATATCCGGTCAATGGCGTCGCGGGGAATGCCGATGCCGGTGTCGCTTATCATTATCATTTTTCTATCGCCGGATTTTTCCGCGGTAACGGCCACCCTCCCCCCCTCGTTCGTGTAATTGATCGCGTTGTCGATCAGGTTGAAAAAAACCTCCTCTGCGAGGAACCTGCCGGTCTGAACCGATTCATCGACTGCGCCCAGATCGACTTCGAGTGCAATTGATTTCGCGAGGGCCTTGGGCTTTAGAAGCTCGCCGCAGCCCGAGATTACATCCTTGAGATTCACGTTCTCCATCGGGAAATCATTCGATGTCTCTATCATATTCAGCTTCAGTATGTCGTTGATGATGGCATTCTGCCTTTCAGCGTTGGCTATGGCCTTGCCGATATAACTCCTGACCTGCTCCGTGTTCCCGATGTTCTCCTGGATTGTCTCCAGATATCCCTTAATGATGGTGACCGGGGTCTTGAGCTCATGAGACATGTTGCTCACGAGGTCGGTCTTGATCTGCTCGACCTTCTTCTTCTCGGTAATGTCATGAAGCACCACCAGTATGCCCTGCAGAGCCTTCTCTTCCTGGATAGGCTTCATGATCACGTCCAGTACGGCGCCTCCGATTAAATGCTCCTCGAAACCGATGCTGCTGCCGGCCTCGAGGGCATATTCGATTTTCGAATTCAGGGACCTGTTTCTTATCACCTCATAAAAGGGCCTGTTCACCACGCTCGACGCGATGCTTAAAATCGACAGAAAAGCGTTGTTTGCGATGAGCATTTTCTTGTTCCTGTCGATAACAGCGATTCCGTCGCTGATGCTTTCAAGAGTGGTCTCAAGTTTTTTCTGCTCAAAAAGCAGGCCGTTGATCTTGTCGACGATCATGTCGGCCATTTTGTTGAGCGCCCTCTGGACCTCGCCGATTTCATCCTCGCTGTAATTGAGAATCCTCCGGGTGTAATCGCCTTCGGAAAAATGCCGCGCAAAATACAGGGTCGCCTTGATCGGCCTCGTGATCTTGTTTGAAATATAAACTGTCACTGCGACCGAGATAAGTACGACAATCAGGCCCAGCGATAGAATCATGTTCCGGACAGCAGAGAGATTCCGGTCGATATCATAAAGGGGCTTGGCGAGCCTGTAGACATAGGGGCTGATGAATTTAGCCGAATACAGCTCGTCTATTCTCAAGGTGTTGCTGTACCGGATGCTTTCACCGGAACCAGAGGATATCGCCCGGCTGATTTCAGCCCTGTAACGGTGATTGTCCATATCAGAGATTCTTTTAACTGAAGAATCAAAAATTACCCGTCCATCAAGATCGACGACCGTTATCCTGAGCGCCATGATTCGGGACGCATCAGCCATTATTTCGCGGAGCTTCCGCTCGTCAGAGCCCGGCGTCAGCTCGCGATAAACCATGAGTTCGACAAACCTGAGCTTTTCGGCCATTTCATCCTTGATTATCCCGAGATGTGTGTTCCTGACGAGGTCGTTGAAAAAAACGAGAAGAAAAACGACGAGAAACAGAATCAGCAGCGAATATGAGAATACGATCTTATGGCTGATTTTTTTATTCATAAAGCGCGGCCGCTACTCCTTGAAGCCGTAACCGACACCGGAAAAAGTCCTGATAATGTCCTTGTAGTCGCCCAGCTTTTTTCTGATGTTCATGATATGCACATCGACCGTCCTGTCAACTACATAGACATCCTGTCCCTTGACGCTGTCGATGATATTGTTCCGCGAGAAAATCTTGCCGGGGTTTCGCATGAACATCTCGAGTATCCCGAATTCGGTCCTCGTAAGGTCGATATCCTTTCCGTCAATCCTGACCAGGTAGTGCTCCGGATACAGTTCGAGCCCCCTGTACCTGATCACCTGCTGCTCGCCCGCAGTTGACCGTTCGCCGGTTCTGCGGAAAACGGCCTTGACGCGCGACTTGAGCTCCTTTATGCCGAAAGGCTTGGCTATATAATCGTCCCCGCCGAATTCGAGGCCCAGCACCTTGTCGAGCTCCTCGGACTTCGCCGACAGAAACACGACCGGGATTAAACCGTATTCCGGGTGGGCCCTGAGTTTTTTGCAGAACTCATAGCCGTCCATGCCGGGCATCATGACGTCAAGTATTATGAGGTCAGGCCGCTGTTTGGCCATACCGCGGAAAGCGGTCTCGCCCGAGGGGAACGTGTCGACACGGTAACCTTCATTCTCAAGGTTCACCTTGATAATTTCGCGAATGTCCCGCTCGTCATCAATTGCAAAAATTATTTTTTTCATCAGAGCCCGCTACTGGTCCTTGCAATGATCGTCACGCTTTTCAATCCCCCTGATATCGACTCCCTCTATGTAATATATCACTCTCTCGGCGATATTTGTCGCGTGATCGCCGATCCGCTCAAGGGCCTTTGCAATCATGATGAGCCCCAGCGATTGGGAGATGCTTCTCGGGCTTTCGGCCATGAACGAAAAAAGCTCCCTGAATATCTGCATATTAAGATCATCGATCTCTTTATCGCGGGAAATGACTATTTTTGCCTTTACAGCGTCCTTTTCCATCATCGAGTTGAATGATTCTTTAATCATTTCGGTTCCGATCTGGGCCATGCGGGGGATGTCGACCAGCGGCTTTATAAGCGGTTTTCCTCCGAACTTTATCGTCTCCTTGGCTATGTTCGTGGCAAGATCGCCGATCCGCTCAAGGTCGGTGTTTATCTTGAGCATGGCGAGCACGAAGCGCATGTCGACCGCCGCCGGCTGCTTCGTTACGAGGACTTTAATGCATTCATCGTCGATATCGACTTCCAGGCGGTCAAGCTTTTCATCCCCGTCGATGACGGACTGCGCGCCCTGCATATCGCTGTTCGCCAGGCTCTCTATGGACCTCCCGAGCGCTTCGATCGCGCAGTCGGCCATTTCGAGAATCTTTTCCTTGATGTGTTCGAGTTCGAGCTCAAGATAATGCGCCATAGAATACTCCTCAACCGAATTTCCCGGTGATATAGTTTTCGGTCATCT
>JAKLIV010000152.1 GCA_022709405.1 Spirochaetota bacterium | reverse complement strand
CTGAAAAAGGGCCCGGCGACGCTGAACGAGATGGCGGAGCGAAAGCTGATTTACGGCCTGCACCCGAACACCTTCGTGCTGTTCTGGGAGAAAAGCATGCTCAAAAAGCACCTGGACCGTCTCGCAGCCGGGGATGCCGTAAAAAAGGGGGATGACGGCAAATATTACTTGACCGGCCGCAGCTGAAGGCCAAAACGGTATTCTTCATTAAATGCAATTTCCTGCAAGGAGTCATGCCATGAAAAATGTCGCGATCATCGGCGCTACGGGTTTCGGCGGCCTCGGCCTGATCGAGATCCTGCTCAGACACCCCGGATTCACCATCAGGCAGCTCGTTGCCCGCAAGGACACCGGCAAAAAAATTTCAGACGTGTTCCCGCACCTCAGGGGCTTCTGCGACATGATGGTGCAGGACGGCGCCGAAATCGATTATGACGGCATCGATCTGGCCTTTTTCTCCACACCCGACCGTGCGGGCATGACCCTTATTGACGATTTCCGTAAAAGAAACATCCCGGTCATCGACTTCAGCGGGGATTTCAGGTTCCACAGCCAGGAGGATTACGGCGTCTACGCCAGGAACAAGGGGATGGAAGACGTCCACCTGGCACCCGACTCGATCGGTGAAGCGGTGTACGGACTGCCCGAACTCAACGCGGAGAAAATTAAAAAAGCGCGCATCGTGGGAAATCCCGGGTGCTTCGCCATAAACATGATTCTGGCCCTGCTCCCGGCCGCGGCTGCGGGAATAATCGAGTCGCAGACAATCATCTGCGACGGCAAGACCGGGGTCTCCGGCGCGGGCAAGAACCCCGGCGAGGCGAATTTTTACCCGCAACGACACGAAAACATGAACACGTACCGCGAGGGCAGGCACCAGCACCTGGTCGAAGTCGAAAATATCGTGAACGGCGCCTGCGGGGGCGGGAAAAAAATTCTCTTCATCCCCCAGATCGTGCCCATAAACCGGGGCATACTGATGACGAGCTATATGCAGATCGCGTCCGGGCACACGACGGCCTCGCTGATCGACCTGTACCGCAACTATTACCGGGGCAAGCCGTTCGTGATGGTCACCGAGACGTCGCCCCACAGCGCCGACGTGCGCGGGTCCAACTTCTGTAAAATCCGCCCGTTCATCGACCCCCGCACGGGAATGATGGCGGTGATCAGCGTCATCGACAATCTTTTAAAGGGCCAGTCGGGAAACGCGGTGCAGAACGCCAACCTGATGTGCGGGTACGAAGAAACCGCCGGCCTCATGCAGCCGCCGTTCTATCCATGACGGTAAAGCGGGGTGCGCCCATATCCACATCTGACAACTTATTTCTCTTGACAGATGTGGTCATCCCGTGCTCTGCTTTACGCGCGAAATAAATTAACCGATACCGGGCGCCATGTCACAGACCATAACCAAAGGAATCATCGCCTCTCCAGGAATCCGCATAGGGAAGGCCTTTGTCTACCAGGGGAACAAGATCATAATCCCCAAATACATGCTCAGGGACAGCGAGATCGAGGCCGAGCTGCAGCGCTATGAGCGGGCCTTCCAGAAGACCAAAAAAGAAATTCAGTCCATCCAGACCCAGATCGCTTCGAACCTCTCAAAGGAGATGTCCGACATCTTCACGAGCCACCTGATGGTCCTCGAAGACCCGAAGGTCGACGAGCAGGCCCGCAGGAAAATCCGCGAGGAAAAGCGCAACATTGAATGGATAATCAACGACATCTCGATCGACCTGATCAACAGCCTGAGCAAGATAAAGGACGATTACATCAGGGAGCGCATCATCGATCTCTCGGACATCAGCAAGAGGCTCATCGCAAATCTCCAGAAGACCCATACCACGACCCTGTCCGACATCAACGAGGAGGTGATCGTTTTCGCGCCCGACCTCACACCGTCCGAGACCGCGCTGATGAACAAGACGCTGATCCTCGCCTTCGTGACCGACAAGGGCGGCAAGACGTCCCACACATCGATCATGGCCCGTGCGCTCGAAATACCGGCGATCGTCGGCACGATAAACACGACCTCTCTGGTCAAAAACGGCGACACCGTCATCGTCGACGCCATCCACGGCAAGATAATCATCGACCCTACCGAGGCCGAGATCAAGGAGTTCCGCAAGGCCCAGAAAGACTTCAACAAGCTCGAGGTCGAGCTTTCGAAGCTCACCAACCTGCCGGCCAAAACCCTTGATTCGGAGGACATATTCATCTATGGAAACATAGAAATCCCCGAGGAAAAAAAGATCATCAAGGAGCACATGGCGCAGGGCATCGGCCTGTTCAGGTCGGAGTTCCTGTTCCTGAACAAGTCGCTTCCCGACGAGGAATACCAGTTCAAGGAATACAAGAGGGTCGTCGAGTTCTTCAACCCCATGCCGGTGACCATCCGTACGATCGACGTGGGCGGAGACAAGATTTACGCGTACACCAGGGAGTACAAGGAACGCAACCCCTTCCTCGGATGCAGGGCGATACGTTTCAGCCTCGAAAACCCGGACATGTTCAAGATACAGCTGCGGGCGATCCTGCGCGCGAGCTATTACGGAAACGTCAAGATGATGTTCCCGATGATAACGACGGTCGAGGAGTTCCTCAAGGCGAGAGGTTTCGTCGAGGAGACCATGAAGGAGCTCGACCACGAGGGCGTCCCCTACGACGAAAACATCGATATCGGGCTGATGATCGAAGTGCCATCGGCGATCATCAACGCAGACCTGCTCGCCAAATACGCCGATTTCTTTTCGATAGGGACCAACGACCTCGTCCAGTACGTACTCGCGGTCGACCGCATCAGCGAAAAAATCGCCTACCTGTACAACCCGCTGAACATCGCAGTGCTCCGGCTGCTCAGAAGCGTCATACAGACATCGAGGGAGAATTCGACGCCAATATCCATCTGCGGCGAAATTGCAGGAGAGCCGCAGTACACCATGGTACTGCTTGGCCTGGGGTTCAGGCACCTCTCCATGAGCCCCACGTACATGTACCAGGTTAAAAAGATCATCCGCTCGGTCAGGATCGCCGAATGCGAGGAACTGGTCAAAACCATCATGCTCCTTGAAGACACCCACGAGATCGAAGAGATCGTCAGGCAGACCTTCAAGGAAAAATTCCACGAGATACAGTACTGATGAAGCTTTACTCCGACCTGGCCGAATACTATTTCTCAATCGAAAAAAAACACCGCAACATCAATGAAGACATCGCATTTGTGCGCTCCCTTTTCCCCTCATCCGACGGCCTGTCGGTCCTCGACATCGGCTGCGGCAGCGGCGAGCACCTCGGCATCCTGAAAGGCCTGGGCATGAGATGCACCGGCCTTGACTCAAGCCCCGAGATGCTCGCGGTCGCCCGAAAACGCTTTCCGGAAGGCGTAACGTTCATTCAGGCCGACATGAAGGACTTCGACTTCTACGAGGAGTTCGATCTCGTCATGTGCCTTTTCGGTTCGCTGAACTACATGATCGAAGATGAAGACGTCGAGCGGGCGCTCTGGAACGCATGGAGAGCCATGAAGCCCGGAGGCGTCGGAATTTTCGAGGTATGGCACGACCTGCCCATCGTCAGGATCAAGAAGAAAGATCCCGGCCTCGTCTCACAGACCAGATACAATGAAGTGACCATAGACAGGATGCGCGGATTCTCCCTGCTTCCACTGCCGGGCAGGTCCCTGGTTGAGGTAAGTTACGTTTACGACATCACTGGCGAAAGCGGATCAAAAACCATACGGGACCGGCACATCATGCGGCCCTTCTCCCGCCAGGAGATGACGAAGTTCCTTGGCGACGGCGGATTCACTATGCGGGGGATTTATTCCAACTTCAAGAAGGAGCTTTTCAGCGAAAACTCGGTGCGGATGGTGATCGTTTTTACGAAAGAATGAATTACCGGTATAACGCGAAAGCCCCGCTGATGCGGGGCTTTCGCGTTATATGAAAACTTTACATCTTCACCGTGTTCTCGTCCGCCACGGCGTCGGCGATGTCTATTTTCCAGTCGTTGATGGATTCTTTCCACCGCTTGTACAACTCCCTGGTCTTTACCTGGTCTTTGAAAAACTTCTCCGGGGTTTTCAGCGCCAGGAACAGCACTTCCTCCATGGTGCTGACCGGATGAAAGACCATCTTCTCCCTCACGTACTGGGGTATTTTTTCAAGGTCTTTCTCGTTTTCCTTGGGTATAATGACGTGCTTGATGTCGGCCCTGTGCGCGGCCAGGACCTTTTCCTTGAGGCCGCCTATGGGCAACACCTTGCCCCTCAGGGTAATTTCACCGGTCATCGCGAGGTCGCGTCTTATGGCCACCCCGCCCAGGAGAGAGGCTATTACCACTCCCATGGTGATGCCCGCCGACGGGCCGTCCTTGGGTATGGCCCCTTCGGGAACGTGCAGGTGAACGTCGTATTTCGAGATCAGTTCCTCGTCGATGTTAAAAAACTGCATGTTCGCCCTGACATAGGTGAAGGCGGCCTGAGCCGATTCCTGCATGACCTCTCCCAGCTTTCCGGTGAGAGTCAGGCTGCCCTTGCCCTTGATAAGCGAGGCCTCTATGTTCAGAATGTCGCCGCCGACCTCGGTCCATGCCAGACCGTTGGCGAGCCCGATCTCGCTGTGCTCTTCCTTGACCCCGTACTTGAACTTGGTGGGGCCGAGGTACCGGTGCAGGGATTCGACATCGACTTCCTTCCGGTATTCGTTTCCGTGCAGCACGACTTCGCGCGCGACCTTGCGGCACACCTTGGCCACAACGCGCTCGAGGCTCCTCACGCCGGCTTCCCTCGTGTAATGACGTATGGTGTAAAGCATCATGTCTTCGGAAAAGCCGATGTTGTCCACGGCAAGGCCGTTTTCCTCGATCTGCTTGGGTAGAAGAAAATTGAGCGCTATGTTCATTTTTTCGGGCTCGGTGTAGCTCGATATCTCGAGGATTTCCATCCTGTCGAGCAGCGGCCACGGTATCTTGTGCTGCACGTTGGCCGTGGTGATGAACATGACGTCCGACAGGTTGTAGGGAACCTCCATGTAGTGGTCCACGAATGAGTTGTTCTGCTCCGGATCGAGGACCTCGAGAAGGGCCGACGACGGGTCTCCCCTGAAATCCGTCGACATCTTGTCGATCTCGTCGAGCAGAATAACGGGATTTACCGTGCCCGCCTTTTTCATCATCTGGATGATCCTTCCGGGCAGCGCCCCGACATAGGTCCTCCTGTGGCCCCGGATCTCGGCCTCGTCGCGGACCCCTCCCAGGGACATGCGGATGAACTTTCTGCCGAGAGAACGGGCCACCGAACGGCCGAGAGAGGTCTTGCCGACCCCCGGGGGACCGACGAAGCAGAGAATCGGTCCCTTGAGCTTTTTCGAAAGCTGCCGGACAGCGATATACTCGATGATGCGCTCCTTGACCTCGTCGAGGCCGTAATGATCCTCGTTGAGGATTTCCATCGCGCGGGTGATGTCCCGGTTATCCTTGGTCTTCTTGTGCCAGGGAACGTCCCTGAGCCACTCGATGTAGTTGCGCACCACGGCCGATTCGGCCGACATGGGGGGCATCTTCTCGAGGCGTTTTATCTCCTGGATGGCCTTGGTCCTGGCCTCCTCGCTCATCTTGGCGTCCTCGACCGACTTTTTCAGGGACTCAATCTCGTCGACCTCGCCGTCGTTCTGGCCGAGCTCCTTCTTTATCACCTTCATCTGCTCGTTGAGATAGTATTCCTTCTGGGTCTTCTCCATCTGCTTGCGGACCTGGCCCTGGATCTTCTTCTCGATGTACATTATTTCGATCTCGCCGTTGATGAGCTCGATCATCTTCGTCGCCCGCTCCACGGGATTGCCGATGTCCAGAACCTGCTGCTTGAACTCGATTTTCATCTCGACGTGGGACGTGACGACGTCGGTCAGCTGGGAGAGGTCCTCGATGCTCGAAGATGTCGCGAAGGCCTCCTTGGGCACCTTTTTGTTGAGCTTGATGTATTTCTCGAACACCTCGAGAAGCGTCTTCTTGATCGCAAGGGTGTCGGGTCCGGCCTCAATGCCGCGCTCGATGTCCTTGATCTTCACCTCGGTATGATCTCCCTCGGAGTCGAAATCGTAGATGAATCCCCTGGACACGCCCTCCACCAGCACCTTGATCGTCCCGTCGGGAAGCTTCAGAAGCTGAAGGATCTCGGCCACGGTGCCGACCGAATAGAGCTCCTCCCGGTCGGGAACGCTCACCTGCGCGTCCTTCTGGGTGACCAGGACGATCAGCCTGTCGCCTTTCATCGCCCTGTCAAGGGCGTTCACCGACTTCTCCCTGCCGACAAAAAGAGGCACCACCATGTACGGAAAAACAACGACATCTCTCAGGGGAAGAAGCGGATATGATTTTGCGAAATTTACCGTTTTTTTCATGTTTTTAACTCTTTAATCTCTCAAGCCGAGTCGAGCGGGAGTGATCCCGCCCGGCCATTCAGACGTCCATGTCATGCTGCTGGTTCGAGGATGAAACGCCCGCCCCGATAATCAAGCGGATTTCTCTTCCTCGCTGTAAATTATTTTAGGCCCGTCCATCCCGAGCACCATTTCGCGGTTGATCACGATCTTGCTGATCTTGTTCTGCGAAGGGATGTCGTACATCAGGTCGAGCATAAGCTCCTCGAGCACGGCCCGCAGCCCCCTGGCGCCGGTATCCCGCGAGTTCGAGATGTTGGCGATCTCCCTGATCGCGCCCTCGGTAAACTCCAGGGTAACGTTTTCGAACGAGAATATCTTGTTGTACTGCTTGACCAGCGAATTTTTCGGCTCCCTCAGTATCTTCACCAGGGCCTCGATGTCAAGCTGGTCGAGGGCCGCCACCACGGGGAGCCTGCCCACGAACTCGGGAATCAGCCCGTACTTGATGAGGTCCTCGGGGAGGAGCTGGTTCAGCACGTTTTCTTCGCTGATTTCTTTCTGCGATTTGATATCGGCCCCGAAACCGAGGGTCTTGTTGCCGATCCTGTTTCTTACGATCTTGTCAAGTCCGACAAATGCCCCGCCGGCCACGAAGAGTATGTTCCTGGTGTTTATGGTGATGAACTCCTGGTGGGGATGCTTTCTTCCGCCCTGGGGAGGAACGTTCGCGAGGGTCCCCTCTATGATCTTTAGAAGGGCCTGCTGCACTCCCTCACCCGAAACGTCCCGGGTGATCGACGGGTTGTCGGATTTACGGGAGATCTTGTCGATCTCATCGATATAGATGATGCCCACCTCGGCTTTCTTGACGTCGCCGTCCGCGTTCTGGATGAGCCTGAGCAGGATGTTCTCCACGTCCTCGCCCACGTACCCGGCCTCGGTCAGGGAAGTGGCGTCCACGATCGCGAACGGAACATGGAGGATCTTGGCGAGGGTCTGCGCCAGAAGCGTTTTGCCCGACCCTGTCGGACCCACAAGCAGGATGTTGCTCTTGTCGAGCTCAACATCGTTTTTAGTCAGGTGAGTGTTTCCGAAAATCCTCTTGTAGTGGTTATACACCGCGACCGAAAGTATTTTCTTTGCCTGGTCCTGGCCGATCACGTATTCGTCCAGGATCTTCTTGATGTCCTTGGGCTTCGGGAGATTGCTGAAATTCCCGTCGAGATGCTCATCGCTGTCCTCGGCAATGATCTCGTTGCAAAGCTCGATGCATTCGTCGCATATATAGACATCCGGACCGGCAACCAGTTTTTTCACCGTGTCCTGGCTTTTACCGCAAAATGAACAAAAAAGCTTGTTCTGCTCGTCCTTTTTTTTAGATGCCATAGATACCCCTTATTTGCGTTCTATCACTTTATCGATAAGGCCGTATTCGCGTGCGTCCACGGCCGACATGAAGTTGTCCCTGTCAATGTCCTTTTCGATCTGCTCGACCGGTTTTCCGGTATGGAGCGCGTATATTTCGTTCAGCTTGTTCTTGACCTTGACGATTTCCTGGGCGTGGATCACGATATCGGAAGCCTGTCCCTGGAATCCGCCTGAAGGCTGGTGAATCATGATCCTCGAATTCGGGAGCGCCGAACGCTTGCCCTTGGCGCCCGCTGCCAGGAGCAGCGACCCCATGGACGCGGCCTGTCCCAGGCAGATCGTCGCGACATCGGGCTTGATGTACTGCATGGTATCGTATATGGCAAGGCCCGAGGTCACCACCCCTCCGGGTGAATTGATATAGAGATAAATGTCCTTGTCGGGGTCTTCAGCTTCGAGAAACAGCATCTGCGCTATGATCAGGCTTGAAATATGATCATCGACCGCTTCCCCGAGAAAAATGATTCTGTCCTTTAAAAGCCTTGAATAAATATCGTACGACCGTTCGCCTCTGCTGGTCTGCTCTACCACAATCGGAACCAAACTCATACCGTGTCTCCTCGATAATTTCAACGTGCGTTTCAGGCTATAATGATAATTTCGGCATCACCAATACGTTCGCCGACGATTTTCTCAAAAGAAATATGATTTTAATAAATTTTAGGATATTCTTAAATACCAGTATTTTTAATATAGTCAGGAATATGATATTTAGCAAGCAAATAATGTTACCCTGCAACGAGTTTCCCGTGTCCATGGTTTGATGCATGTATCGTGGTTTGCTCCGATCCGGGCGCTTGGAAGAACTTTTCGGGCGGATTTCATCGCGCCGGACTGCCCTCCCGGCGCCTGTATGGAGTACCTGCTGCAGCGTTCGGGGATTACAGCCCCATCTGGACAAAAACAACCGGTTTCGTCAACGAAGCGGGTTCTGATTGATAAACTCCTCAAAGGAAACGGGTTTCACCTTGTTCACTTTTGCGTTGCTGTACAGAAAATCGATCGAGTTGTTCAGGAGCAGTTCGTTCTCGATGCTTTCCCGCGATCTGTTCTTCTCGATGATTTTCTCGACTTCTTCCGCCGGAATCGATGTCCTTTCGGAATACGATTTTACGAATTCATTGAACGTTTCGTCCGAGACCGAAAGCTCCTCCTTGCGGGCTATTTCAAAGAGTATAAGGGATTTCTTGATTGAATATAGCGCCTCCTCCCTGAGCTGGGCCCTGAAATCTTCGGGATTGAGCCCCATGGCCGAGCAGAAAGCGTCGATGGTCTCCGATTTGTCGCCGAAACGCTGCTGTGTTTTCCTGAAGACCTCGTACATCTCTCCGATGATCATCGATTCGGGGATTTCGAAGGTGCTGCCTTCGATGACCTGCTTGATGACCTCGAACTTGGCCTCTCCGCTGCTCTTGTCGGCAACGAACTTTTCCATGTATTCACGTGTTTTCTTGCGGAAATCTTCCATTGATTCATAGCCGACCTTCTTCGCGAACTCGTCATCGAGTTCGGGAAGCTTCCTGTCGTTGATTTCGGAGACTTTCACCATGTATTTCGCTTTTTGTCCGGCAAGGTCCTTGATGTAATACTCCTTGGGATACTTGACCTCGATCTCCTTCTCTTCGCCGGACTTCATGCCCTCGATCTGGTCGTCGAGGACCGAATCCTGCTTCACCCTTCCCACGATTATGGGATATTCCTTGTATTCGACTTCGTCGCGCACCGATTTATCGACATCGTCGATCCTTTTCATCTGGATCTTCACCAGGTCGCCCTTGACGACGACCGCGTTTTGATCTTCCTTTTTGGTGACAACGGCGTACTGGTCCCTCATGGCGTCGATCTCTTTCTCGATATCGGCGTCCTCGATCGCACAGGCCCTCTCGTCCACCGGGATTTCCCTGTATTTGCCGATCTCGATTTTCGGAGGAGTGTCGAAAACGGCTTTGAACGTGAACGATTGCCCTCTTTTGACCGGCTCGAAATCATAATGGGGCTCCGCGATCGGCGTGAGCTGCTTTTCGGTAACGGCGTCAAGAAACGAGCTCTTAATGATATTTTCGGTTACCTCCTGGTCTGCATACCCGGCATACCTGGATTCGACGATCTGCATGGGAACCTTCCCTTTCCGGAAACCATCCACAGCGACCGTGCGTTTGAGTTTATCATATACGGCTTTATATTCAATTTCAACGCGGTCGGCCGGAACCTCGATCGTCAGTTCCATGCTGGCGTTATCAAGTTTCTTGTCGGTAATATTCAATTGCTCACCCCTTGAACTGGTTTTTATGATTTTTTTCCGGAATTATGGGAAATAAGTGTATAGTGAGATCAGGCCGATTGGAGTCAAACATTTTTTTCGTCCTGATCATATTAATCCCGACCA
>JAKLIV010000151.1 GCA_022709405.1 Spirochaetota bacterium | reverse complement strand
AGGGCGACCGATACCATGAGGAGAAATACGAGGACCGACAGCCGGAATTGCCGGGTGTGGAAAGGAGGCAATGTCGGTTTCTTCGCTTTCATGACGGCACGACCGGCCCAATTCTCCTGGCTGGGACGTAAAAGTCAATCCATTAACAATGTCCATGGAATGAACGCTGTCGTCGGCGGCAGGGAGCAGACATGCCTGTTCCCTGCCTGGATCGGTGCTCCCGTGGAGTTATTTGAAATAATTATCCGTGTCGGCGAGCATCTGCTTTGCCTTTCCCTGGTACCATATCCCCCAGGGATAAGTCAGGAATTCGGTCTTGCGCGGGTCTATAGCGATGGCCATGTGCAGGTCGTCGACAAAACCCTTGCGGTCTTTCCGCTTCACGTGATAATAGGTGGCGCGAGCCATGTAAAAATTAATCATGTGAGGCCCGAGTTCAAGGGCTTTGTCCCAATTTTCCTCGGATTTCTTCATGTCCCCCCCCAGTATACCGGGAAGAAGACAGTAATAGCTGGCCCAGGAAAAATAAATGCTCCCTGAACCCCAGTCCGGGTCGATTTCGGTCATCCGGTCGAGCACCTTTTTGGTCCTTCCGGGCCAATACATGTTGAGCAGCCTGCCTGCAAGACAATAGCAGTCGTTCCAGCAGTTCCCGACTGAAAGGTACCAGGTATACATGGCTCTCATGTCAGTGTTCTTGAGAGCATGGCATGCTTCCCAGACGTTTTCTCCTTTATCCGCCAGGGCCTTGAATTCGGGATTGAGATACATCGCCCTTTCGAGAAATTGGAGAGCCTTCACGTAGTTAGTCTTTTTCTCTTCCTTGCCGTCGCTATAGGCGTATGCCATGAAGAAATAGTACCTGCCGGCACCCACTGCCGCGTCCAGATTCTGCGGGTCCGCCCTGTACGCGTCCTCGTATGTGGTGATGAGCTGTCGCACCTTTTCCTTCGTATCGGCCTCGTTTTCAATCTTTTTCGCCTTTTCCAGGAGCGCCTTCACATCGCCTTTTACCGCCGGTTCCTGCGCCAGTTTCCATCCCGGGTCCCATGCGAGGCATCCGAGAGTGAACGAAAGGAGAATGCCTGAAAGAATCGCCGCGGAAAACTTAAATACTTTCATATGGCCTCCTTATTATTGGTAATTGAAAAAATGAAATACCCGCATCGATAAATGAAAGAATTCCGGTAATCATGAAATGAAATGATGATCCGTATTCCCTGAATACGAATCATCGGAGAACGTTGGTAATGGGAATGGAAATGCACGGAAAACTAGAAACTTTATTAAAATCATTATAACAACACCATCGGGCAATATCAAAAAAAATGAATTATCCTTATTATCGCAACAGGTTGATCTAAATTATTTATTGACTCCCCGTCCGTTTCCGGCCCTAATCTTCCCTGCGGCGCAATTCATGAGAACCATCGACGACATCAAGATTATATGCTACCTGGCGGACGAGGAGGAGCTCGCGCTGGTGCGCCGCTTCCTGTCGCTGCCCGGTAAAAACATAATCCGGTGCGAAGACGAACGCGACATGGGATCGCGCATCGAGGAAATCAAGGCGGCGGGTATCGGGTCCAAGGAAGCCGTCATCCTCGCGCCGTTCAAAGGGAGGCTGTTCCAGAAATGCCCGGGATCGCCCGGGATGATCTGTTGCAATTACCGGCTGATCAACACCTGCTTCGACTGCCTGTACGACTGCACGTACTGCTTTCTGGGATCGTACCTGAACGCGTTCGGGATCGTGCAGTTCACCAACCTTGACGGGATAATGGGCGAGATAGCCTCGAAGCTCGACATGAATTCCGGCATGATATACCGGATCGGCACCGGCGAATTCACCGATTCCCTGATGATGGACCGTGTCACCGGCATCGCCGAATCCGTAATCCGCGCATGCCGTGATTACCCGAACGTCATGCCCGAATTCAAGACCAAGTCGGACAACGTCGACCACCTGCTGGACATTCCCGAAAAAGGAAACGCGGTGCTCGCCTGGAGCCTGAACACCGAAAGAAACATCAGCCTGTACGAGCGCGACACCGCATCCCTCGGCGAGAGAATCGGGGCCGCGCGCCGGGCTTGCGCCGCCGGGTTCCGCGTCGCGTTTCACTTCGATCCCATGATCCGCTACGAGGGATACCTCGATGAGTACCGCGGAGTGCTCGACCAGGTATGGGCGGCCGTCGATCCTTCGAAGATCATGTGGATTTCGCTCGGGTGCTTCCGGTACGCGCCGGGCTTCAAGGAGACGATGCGGGAGCGATTCCCGGACGAGCGGCTTTCACTCGAGGAGATGGTGCAGGGGCCCGACGGCAAGTTCAGGTATCTCGCCCGGATTCGCGAGGAGGCGTATTCGTTCATGCTGCGGGAGATACGGGGCAGGGCGGGGAACCCGTTCGTGTACCTGTGCATGGAGGGTCCGGGCATGTGGCACCGGGTTTTCGGCGCGCGCTATGACAGATCCGAAGAGCTCGAGTCCGAATTCAGCGAGCACCTCAAAAAATGCATTTGACAGAAATTTTGTTGACCGGGCATATGCCGGTGTGCCAATCTTGGTCGCATCGCCCGGCCTGATTGTTATACCCCGACCGGAAGCATTTTACTGCGAGGAGAATCCGATTGCGAGACTACCGCGATTATCAGCGCCAGCTTCGTGAAATCAAGGCTAAAGCCGACGAGATGTTCCGGTCGATCGATATCGCCGGAATGAAGTCCAGGCTGGACGAGCTCGAGAAAGAAACAATGAGCGCCAATTTCTGGCAGGACAAAGAGCGCTTCGCCCTGGTCAACCAGGAGATAAGCCGTCTCAAAAAGAAAATCGAGCCATGGGAGGCGCTCATGCGTGATCTTTCCGAGGCAGGAGAGTTCATGGAGATGGCCCTGGCCGAAGAAGACGATGACATGCTCAACGATCTGTGCGTCAGGATCGAATCCTTCCGGAAAACATTCGGGACCCTCGAGACCGTGGAGCTTTTTTCGGGCGATGACGACATGAAGAACTGCTTCATGTCCATACATCCCGGGGCGGGCGGCACCGAATCACAGGACTGGGCGAGCATGCTTTTCCGCATGTATGCCCGCTGGGCCGAGCAGAAAGGCCTCGAGATCGACGTTATCGACTACACTCCCGGCGAGGAGGCCGGCATAAAGAGCGCGACGATGCTCGTCAAGGGCGATTACAGCTACGGGTATCTCAAGGGAGAGAAGGGCATACACCGTCTTGTCCGCATATCGCCCTTCGACGCCAACAAGAGAAGGCATACCTCGTTCGCGTCGGTGGACGTGATGCCCGAGGCGCCCGAAGAGATCGAGATAGAGATCCGCGAGGCCGACCTGAAAATCGACACGTACCGGGCCTCGGGAGCCGGCGGCCAGCACGTAAACAGGACCGATTCAGCTGTCCGCCTCACGCACCTTCCCACAGGGCTCGTGGTTCAGTGCCAGAACGAGCGCTCGCAGCACAAGAACAAGGCCTTCGCGATGAAGGTCCTGAAGGCCCGGCTCTACAACCTCCAGAAAAAGGAGCGAGATGAGAAGATGCAGGAGCTTGCCGGCGAGAAAAAGGACATCGCGTGGGGCAACCAGATCCGCTCCTATGTTTTTCAGCCCTACACCCTGGTCAAGGACCACCGGACGGGCGAGGAGACAGGCAGCGTCGAGCATGTATTTGACGGCGACATCGACCGCTTCATATACGCATACCTGAAAACCCAGCGTCCCGCGCAGTGATTCCGGCCGCGGGGCCGTTTCAACGCCAAATTTTGCTTGTAATAATTTAAAACTTATTTATTATAAGCATGATGAAACTGTCCCTGGAACAACTGGAACGGCTTTTTGAACGTTATCCCAACGCGGAGCTTGACCTCAAATATTTCGAGAAGATCAGCCTCAAGAGCCAGAAATTCCTCACCGCAGACCTTGTGCTCAAGGGCCACCTCGATGTCTTGCGCCAGAACAGGATCGACGAAATCGAGGTGTTTTACACTCCCCTCATGTACGATTTCATATCCCAGGAGTTTCCCGAATTGTTTCGAAAACCGTACGGCAAGTTCGGCTTCATGGAAATGGACAGGCACCTGGAAATGCTGGAGGAGGTCAACACGCATTCCCACAGGAAGCGTTTCATCATTCAGGTCGGAGACGTTTACGGCATAGACCACAGCGAGGGCAAAAGGGTGACCGTTCTGGGTCACGATGAAAAGCTCAATTACCGCAAATGGAACACGATCAAGCGGGACATCAACAAGAATCAGCAGTTCCTGTACCGGCACTCGGAATGGGGAATCATCGTGTTCGTCAACCTTTCCCTGACCGCGGACGAGGGTTATGTCGAGCGCTTCAAAAAAAACATGGACCTCATATCGATCCTTGTTTCGAGGAAGAAGGAATGCAACGAGGACATCGCGCCTGATTTTCTCCCCACCTCCGACGTGATTTCGGTAACAGAACCTGAAAAGCTCCTGAGCGAATATGTCAGCAGCAACGCCCGGCTCATAATAATCGGCGAAAACCTCAATGATTCGTATAAAAAAGCGCTTCTCGACGTCAGACGCTACGATAAATTCGTGAGGATGATGGTGGTCCCGGCTCTCGACCACCGGAACCTGGACCATTTTATCAAGCAGGTCAAGCTTGTCTATAATTCAGACAGATGGTCATAGGCGGTAATAATTTGAAAAAACGCGGTAAATCGTCACTCTTTCCATCGCTGCAGCCGGTCGATATGAGCGACGTGCTCGGCAAGGAGTTCAGCAACATCGACATAGGCCAGGACCTGGGCACCCTGCATACGAGCACTGCCGAAAAGAGGTTCCTTCGCACGTATACCGCAGCGGACCTGATGTCGCTTGTCACGAAGGTTGGCCTGGAGGAGCACCTCTCGAAGCAGGGGCTGTCCGGTATTTTCGTCACCACAGACCTTGACCAGAACGGCGTCAACTACATGAAGCTTTACTGGAAAAAGGAAAAACCAGAAAACATACTTTTCGACCTGCGCCTGTCCGAAACCAAGTTCGTGCCTGATAAGCGTTTCTTCGAGGACCCGGAAAAGGTGATGGCCTACGACATGATCCTCATCGAATGGCTCTCGGCCCAGAACCCCCTGACGCAATTTGACGGGGGCAAACCGCAACTCCCCGGGCAGTCGCGTCCCGGCCTCGGGGTTCTCCGGTACTGTTTCGACATGATGTATATCGTGGCCAGGGAAGTGATCAAGGACGGATTCCTCGATATTCCCGATCATTTCCACGGCGCGGTCATGTATTCAAAAAAATTCAAGTTCTTCGACCCGGCCCACGAGGGGGTCCTGCGCGCACTGATGCGAGACCTGAAGGACTACCCGCTCTACGACATTTCCTGGGGCATCATGACCGGGACGATAATCGAGGAGTACAAGAACGAGCCCCAGCCGTATGATCCTTCTGAACAGATTTTCTACGTGTCCGAAAGGATGAAGAGCTACTTTCATTCAGGCAAGTACCGGAGCACCTACAACAAGTACTACAGGAGAAAAAAGTTCCGCTTCGAATATGACCTCATGGTGAGCAAAAGGGACGAGATCCTGAGAACGAAGGACATTCGGGAGTTATAGCTTTTTTTTCAGGATTCCGGAGGACTTGATTTTTCTCAGGCTCTGCAGGCCGTCGATTTCGGCGGCGGTCTTTCCGAGGGCGGATTCAAGCAGGCCGATGGTTTTTTCCCTCATGCCGGCGAGCTCCGATGCGCTGACGCGGATTTCTCTTTTCGATGAGCATACCTTCTTTATGACGGTCTCTTTCCTGGCTGAAAGAAATTTCCCGATCTCCGACGGTTTAACCCCGATTGTTCCCGCAATCTGCTGCTCGATTTTTTTTATGTGGAAGTCGAGGGAGTCTATCTCGGCGATCAGGTCGTTGTCAGCGTCGAACATGCTCAGGCATTTCTCTATTCTGCCATAGTTCAGGCACGATATCTTCTCGATTTCGCTGAGCATGAATCTGTCGAAGAGGCTTTTTTTTTCGGAGAGGAGTCTTTCTTCCTCCTCTAAAAGGGACAGGATGTCATCCCTCAACGCTGAAATTGCCCTTCCTGTTGATGTTGGCCTTGTCGCTCGCGGTTTCGGTGGACGATATTTTGTCCCAGGCGTCGCGAAGCTCCTTCAGCATCTTGATGACGTTCTTGATGACTTCGGGGTCTTTTTTTATATTGGCCTCGAGCAGCTGCTTTTTGAAGAACATGTACAGGCTGAAAAGGCTTTTTGATATTTCTCCGCCATCCTTCATGTTCAGGGATATCAGCAGCTCGGTGATGATGTCCTGGGTCTTTATGATATTGCTGTTCACGATATCATAGGTTTTCGGGTTCATGTTCTCGACTGCGATGTTGAGGAATTTGATGGCTCCATCATAGAGCATAACGATCAGTTTGCCCTGGTTGGCAGTGGTGATCTGGGTTTCTTTATATTGATTATAGGGGTTTTTTTCCGGCAAAGCCATAAATCCTCCCGTGGAATATTCGCAGAAAACAAGAGCCTGTTTTATTATCGTATCCGCATATTGCTAACTTTAAGATATTAATCGGTCAAGGTGTAAATATCTTCTGATGGAAGTCCTGATACAAGCAAATATAATAATATACCGCCTGATCAGGCCGGGCAAGAGAATTTTATAGAGATAACCGGGAGGATTATAATGCCCCCCCGGCTGCTATACACTTTTGATAATAGAGTTTTGTCAAATGTTATCATGTGATTTTTGAAAAAATGATCGCCTGTTGCTGTCAAGTTCTGATAAAGTGTTGTCAGGTATAATGGTATTTTGATATTAAGTTCAGTATGAACAAAACAGAAGAATTTAAGGGCATCAGCGAGCTTATCGATCTGTACCGTGAAATGGATGAAATGATCGAGGCATTTATCGACGATACCGGAATCATATGCCCGCCCTCATGCGGGACCTGCTGTGCGACCTCTGCAAAGAATATTGAAGTTTCAGTATTCGAGGTAATGCCGCTGGCTCTTGACCTGTGGGACAGGGATGAAGCTGAAGCAGTCCTTGATCTGCTGGCAGGATCGGCCGATGACGGGTGCTGCGTTTTCTACAATGCCGAGATTCCTGAAGGCGCGCCGGGACACTGCTCCGTCCACGATCTTCGTCCTCTTGTGTGCAGGCTTTTCGGATACTATTCGCGTTATGACAAGTACGGCCGCATCCGGAACTGCATCTGCCCGAAGATGACATCGCCCCGTCCGGGTGCGGCCGGGGAAATAACGCAGCTGCCGGTAATGACCGAATTCGCCATCCGGGCCGCATCGCTGAATCCCGGCTACGGTGCTGCTAGAATTCCGCTGAACAGCGCACTGCTCGAGGCACTATCGATTGTCGGGATGAAGAGATCTTACTGCTCCGGTTCGGGCTTCGGCGGGTAAGGGCCTACCTGGGAGCGAGGACACCCTCGATTTTTCTCATGATCTCGAGGTATTTTTCTCTTGTTTTCTCGACTATTTCCTCGGGCAGCGGGGGCGGGGGAGAATTCTTGTCCCACTTCGTCGTTTCCAGGTAGTCACGTATGAACTGCTTGTCATAGCTTACCGGCGAAGATCCAGGCATGTACAGCGCCTTGTCCCAGAAACGCGAGCTGTCCGGGGTCAGTATTTCATCGATAAGAATGACTTCGTTGTCCACGAAACCGAATTCGAACTTGGTGTCGGCCAGAATGATTCCTGCGGCGTCGAGGACGTCCCTCGCGTGTTCGTAAATCCTCAATGTTATGTCCCCGAGATGGTCGGCCGTCGCGTCGCCAAGGCCCTTGCGCATGACCTCCATGGGCACGTTCATGTCGTGTCCCGAATCCTCCTTGGTGGCCGGCGTGAACAGCGGGAGGGGGAGCTTGTCCGCCATCCTTAGCCCGGCCGGCAGCTTTATGCCGCAAACCGAGCCGGTCGCCTCATAGTCTTTCCACCCGGTGCCGATGATGTATCCCCTGGCTATGCATTCGAAGTCGATTCGTTCGGTCCTTTTCACGATGACAGACCTGTCCCTGAGAAACTCGGGATAATCCGAGAACGGCTTCGGAAAGTTGCTGAAATTGGTTTCAACGAGGTGGTTCTTGATGAACTTGATGTTCCTGAACCACAGGTTCGATATCCTGTTGAGGATGATTCCTTTGCCCGGTATGCCTTCAGGAAACACGTGGTCGAACGCCGATACCCTGTCCGACGAGACGATGAGGAGGTGTTCCTGGTCAACCTTGTAAATATCCCTGACTTTACCGCTGTAGAGCTTTCTGATCCCAGGCAGCTTGATGCTAATCATCGCTTTTTCGGCGCTCATTTTTGTTTCCCCTGTGATAAATGGTAAACAATTCTAACAGGTGCCGGTCCGTTGTCAATCAGCTTTAATGCCGGGAGATTTTATACTTGATTTTAATTCAGTTTCAGGATTATTACTCCAGTCAGCGGGATAGGAATGCATGTTCAGATCGGTAAAAATCCGGGCCGGCGCCCTCGTGGCTGCCGTATTCGCGGTCCTTCTGGCCGCGGGATATTACGGCGGGTATTCGGTCGGGCGCTGGTCGATCGGGCGCGCGCTGCTGGAGGGATACCCGGCGCTGTTCGTGCTGAACAGGCCGGCCTTCGGCTTTTACGAGGCCTACAGGCTCGTGAACAGCGCGGATGAAAGCCAGAGACTCAGGGGTTACTACCTGCTCATGGAAAACAGGATCATAGACGCCGATTTTTTCTGCGGACGTCTTGTCTCCGAAAATTCCGAGATCAACAGGAGGACCATCGTTTGGATACTCGGCCATTGCTCCGAGCGGGACAGGGTCTTCTCCGAGTTTTCGTCGCGTTACCGCGGCTCGACGCCGGCGGTCCGCAGGGAGATGCTCCGCTCCCTTCAGAGGATGGGAGACGGCCATTTCAGGAAGTTCGTCGAGGAGCAACGCATCAGGGGAGAATTTCTCGAGGGCCTCTGATTTTTTTCCTTGTCAAACCCCGGTTGCAGGGGCAGTGTTGACAGCGCGTGCGGCAGTCTAAAAAAATGAATCTTTCAGGAGAATGGCGATTTGGCGAATCTTGGCATTTTCGGGGGCACGTTTAATCCCGTTCATTACGGCCACCTCATCAATGCCGAGAGGATACGGGAGAGCTGTTCACTGGAAAAGCTCGTTTTCGTGCCGTCGAAGGTCCCGGTGCACAAGGACCTCGCGGGCGATGTGTCTCCGGAGCACCGGTGCAGAATGGTCGAGCTCGCCGTTTCGGGCAATGAGAACCTGGGAGTATCCGACATCGAGATAAGGCGCGAGGGCCCTTCATACACCATATATACGGTGCGCGAGATCATGGCCAAATACCCCGGAGCTCACATACATCTGGTCATAGGCGAGGATTCATACAACGAGATCGAGACATGGAAGGACTACAGGGACCTGCTCGGGCTGGTGACCCTCGTGGTCATGCGGCGCGGCGCCGCGGCCGGAAGGCGCCGGACGGACCTGGCCGGATGCAGGGTCATATTCGCCGATAATCCGGTCATAGACATCAGTTCGACCGATGTCCGCGCGAGGATCCGGCGGGGTCTTTCGGTCCGGTATCTTCTCCCAGAGGATGTCCGCAGGTATATTATTGAAACGGGGTTGTACAGAGCGTGAAAAAAATACTGGTAATATCGATATCGTCGGTTGCGGCAATGGCCTTCCTGCTCCTGGTCTATTACAACGTCAAGATCGCGAACAGGAACACGGTCGAGACCCTGATCAACGAGAAAAAGATGATCAACATCCTCGTCGCGGGCTCGAACAACTATCGCGATGACCGGTACTCCTTTTTTTCCATAGTGAGCATTAACCCCGAGAACGGCAATATCGGGATAACGTTCATACCACCGTCGTTCAGGGTCTTTATGGACGACGACAACAGCGATCCGGCACGTATCGACGAGATCGAGTTCAGCAATTTCAACAGGATAATGATACAGGTCGCCTTCAGGCGCACGCTCAGGCTCAATGTACCGTATTTCATGGAAATCTATTCGCCCGACGTAAAAAGGATCGTAGACCTTCTCGAGGGCATTGACATTTTCATCCTCGACCAGATGAAGGACCAGCCCGAGCTTTCTTTCGGGGTCAATTATTTCGACGGCGAAAAGACCATGAAATATATAAATTCGGTCGAAGGCGGCTCGATTTACCTGAAGTTCGACAGGGCCCAGGACATCATTTCGACCCTCTATTACAACAAGGAGCGGTACAGGAAATTTTTCACTCC
>JAKLIV010000150.1 GCA_022709405.1 Spirochaetota bacterium | reverse complement strand
TTGCAACAGCCTATTCGGTCCTCAAGGCATCGATCGGATTCAAGGAGGACGCTTTTTTCGCCGGATAATAGCCGAATGTAATTCCGACGGCGCATGAAAACAGGAAAGAAAGCATTATACCGCTTAAGGAAAAAACGAAAGGCCAGTGGATAAAGTAAGTGATGGTGTAATAAACGGAAATGCCGATGATGATTCCGGCAATTCCTCCCATTGAGCTCAATATGACCGACTCGACCAGGAACTGGAGAAGAATGTCCCTGCTCTTGGCTCCGATCGCCATCCTGATGCCGATCTCCCTGGTGCGTTCACTTACCGATACGAGCATTATGTTCATGATTCCGACTCCGCCGACAAACAGCGAGATCGACGCGATCCCTGCAAGCAGATATGAAAGATATCTGGAAATGGATTCGGCCATTTCCAATTTTTCCTTGCTGGTCTGAATCCTGACCGGATCGCGTTTGTCAAGCATGGGTGGGTGTAGTCTCCGGAAATACTGGTGCAATGACTTCACCATGTCGTCGATCTGATTCTCGGAATGGACCCCGATAAAAAATTCCTCAAACTGTTTGATCCCCTTGATTTTGATGAGCGAAGTCGTGTACGGGATTATGACTATATCGTCGAAATCGCGTCCGGAAAGGGCGGTCCCCATTTCGGTAAGGACGCCGATCACCCTGTACGGCAAATTGTCGATGAGGATTATCTTTTCGAGAGGATCGCTGAAAGGGAAAAAGTTCTTCTGTACTGTATGGCCGATTATTGCGACTTTCTCGTTTGAAATGATTTCATATTCAGAAAAGTATCGCCCGAATTTCAGCGGCCAGTTCTTCATTTTGAAATAATCGTTGTTGACGCCCCATATGCCGGTAAGCTGGTTTTTATTGAAATACTTGATCAGCATATTTTTGCTGTAGCTTATCGGCGTGAAGTATTTAACCTGATAGTATGTGCTGCTGATTTTTTCGAGATCAGCTATCGTGAATTGTTTGTAATTGGTCTGAACAGATATGGCGTTCACACCGTAGGTAAGAATTTTCTCGCGGACGGCGACCTGGGCGCTCGAACCGATGCCGATCATTATTATGACCGAGGACACGCCGATGATGACGCCTATGCTCGTGAGCGTGGTCCTCATCTTGTTTTTCCCGAGCGACTTGGTCGCTGTTTTGAAGGAATTTTTCAAATTCATGGGCATGACCGTGTTTTTATGAATTTTAAAATAATTTTACAGACGACCGCCAGAAAAGCGCTGGCGAAAAAAGTGATGATATGGGACGCGAAACCGCTGGTAATCGCATCCTGAAGGTTCATCCCGACAAGGACGAAACCGCCGGTCCATCCGGCCTCGAGGGTTCCGAAACTCCCGAAGCTGTTTATCGGCAGCACATTCGTGAGAACTGCGCCGGTTGAACCGAGAAGCGTTTCAATGAACGTTATATGTATTCTCAGGGCGAGGATGTTAACATAAGAAAAAAAATACAATGCTAACCAGACCAGTGCGCTCGTTATAAAAAGAAGAGGGATGTGGCTTTGGGTATTGAAGCTGTCAAACTCGGCAGTTATGTTTTCCATCTGGTCGAGGATGAGTTTTGTAATTTTGTAATCGTTGATTTTCAGCTTGCCGGCGATTTTTTTTAAAATATTGTTTATCGTGACGAAAATGATGCTGATTTTAAAAAGGGCCACGATAGATACGATTCCGCATGCTATGCCGGTGAAGAACAAGGCGATGGAAGTCCTGGCCCCATAGAAAAAAAGCAGAGAAATAACGAAATAGATGGATATAATGATGAGGTCGAATATCCTTGTTATGATAAGGGAGTGCAGGCCCTTCGTCGTCTGGACCCGGCCTATTTTTTTTAAATAATAAACATAGGTGAGCTCTCCGGTCCTTGCCGGCATGATCTGGTTGAAAAAATTATGATAGCTGACTATTGAATAGAACTCCATCATTGAGATTTTGCTGTTCGCGACCAGCGCCCTGAACCTGAGCATCTTGAAGAAATTGGAGCAGGAATAGATGAACACCGCGCATATGAGCAAGGCTACATCGGCGTTTTTCAGCGTCTCTATGGTTCTCGTTAAATCGAGGTTTGTAAAAAGAAATACGATCAACGAAATGGAAATGAACAGGAAAACGAGGTTCCTGGCGTTGAAAATCCTTTTTTTTCTTTCGAGGACGATGCTGCTGAGCTCTTCGTCGCCAAGCTCATAACTGCGTTCATCGATTATTTGATTGCCGTCCGGAACCATGATGGCCGCTATTCTTTCTTTTTAATCCGATACTGGATGTCTTCGAGAAGTTTTCTGTTCGCGGACAGGAGATCGGCGATGAAGGCGGTTATCATGGTCTGAAAGCCTATTACCAGAAGGATGCTGGAGAGGATGAGCGATTGCACATGCCCCGAGCCCTCGCCGGTGAACATGTAATAAATATAGCGCAGTCCTATTAAAAGACCGGTTATGAACGTAATAAGGCCGATCCTCATGAAAAACGTAAAGGGCTCGTATATCATGAAAATCCGCACGATGGTTATAAGGGATTTCTGGATATAGCTTAATATGCTTTTCACCAGACGGGACGGCCTGAGGTCTTCGTTTACATTGATGTCGACCCAGGTGATCGCCATGTTTTTTCTGCCGGCCTGGATGATCGTTTCAAGGGTATATGTGTAATTGTTGAATACGTTCAATTTCATCGCGGCGTCACGGGTAAGCGCCCTGAAGCCGCTCGGCGCGTCGGGAATATCCGTTTTGCTCACGTTGCGCACGACATAGCTGCCGAATTTCTGCAATATTTTCTTGATCAGGGAAAAATGCTGGATCTGCGAAATCGGACGGGCCCCGATGACGATGTCCGCCTTTCCTTCCAGTATCGGCTGCAGCAGTTTGGGGATGTCCCTGGCGTCGTACTGGTTGTCGGCATCGGTATTGACGATCACGTCCGCTCCGAGGTGAATACATGCGTCAAGGCCGGCCTTGAAGACTTCGGCCAGTCCTCTGTTCTTTTTGAATGAAATTACATGGTCGACCCCGTTTTTCTGGGCGACTTCGACCGTGTTGTCGGTGCTTCCGTCGTTTATAATCAGCCATTCTACCTTGTCGAAGCCCTCCACTTTTTTAGGTAATTCCCTCAACGCGATAGGGAGTGTCTCGGCCTCGTTATAGCATGGAATCTGTATTATCAATTTCATGGCAATTCCTTGCAATTATCTTGAATGATGGAATAAAACTTAACTACTTAATATTGATCGATGAAATATGTCAATATCTTTCGAAAAATCGTTTGCTATCGGGAACTTGCGGGTATAAAGCGCAAGAGATAGCTTTTGGCGTTATTATCATAAACAAAGACGCGCTCCAGGGAAAAACGGCGGTCTTTCGAATAGTCTGAACGCAGCTTTTCGAGCAGATGCGCTTTTTTGTCGATGGAGTTTTTGTCTCCGACCCCGAGACGGCGTATATAGAAGTCGTCGATGAAGATTAGGGTGATTTTTTTCCGCGAAAGCTCCCCGTACAGCGATTTGAGGTCGGCGCTCGCAAGCGACTGGGTGCTGACAAATCTATTCGAAGGAAAGCCGGTATAATAACGGGGAAGGTTGGTTTCGGATATGAGCAGTATGTCGTTGGGTGATGCGTTACGCGCATACCACATGGACACGTCCTTGAATTCGACCCGTCGCGTGCTGTAATGATCCATCATTTTGATCGTGAAGAAGCAGTTCAGATTGATGATTATCGCCCCGCACGCGAATACTGCCGGAAGCCACGATTTTAAGGGATGGGCGTTCCAGGATCTGAACAGGGCCAAGCCGAACAGGGAAGACAGGGCGAGCGCAAAAATCAATATGGCCGGTTTGCCCGCATCCGCAAAGGGATAAAGGGACGCCAAGTAAAGGACGACGCCGAATATGGCTGCGAGGACGTGTTTCAACGATGACCCGGAGGATATCCGTTCACGTTTGGACGCGGGCCTTTCGAACTTATCGGCCCATGTGGATTCGATTGCATGGAAAATGAGCAGATTGAGGAGCCAGAGAATCGGCAGCACATATCTGGTCTTGGTGTTCTGGTATACCATGTGGACAAGGATGAATCCGCCCAAAAACATCAGTATCGATAACACTTCCGGGGTCTTCTTTTTTGAAAGTCTCCACGCGCCGGTCAGGACCAGTATGGTGACCGCAAGGAGAAACAGTCCCAGCACGGCATACATCGGGACATATAGAGCTGGATTCGTAATGCTGTAGTAAACCTGTGCGCCCGCGCCCTGGACAAATCCAGAGGCGACGAACAGTAGGTCGATGAAGAAGCGGTAAACGTTCGGTCCTCTCCGTGCTATTTCTCCGATGTAGGGATTCTGCGTATCGGCGCCGGTAATCAGTCCCAGGGCCATCCATGCCAGAAAACCCGTTGAAGCAATGAATCCCAGCGCGAGGGCCTTGATGCGTTTTTTTTCGTAAAAGAAATCCCTCAGCATCGAGGCCGGGATTATCAGTATCGAATCCCACTTGGTGACAACCGTAAGGAATGAAGCGAAGTAAGCGAACCGCGATTTCCTGATTATGAGCCAGGATGTCAGCACGACCAGAAAGCTCAACAGCATCTCGAGCTCGGCGTTCGCAACTGTATACACGGTGAAGCCGTTTGATGCAAGAAACAGAAGCGCAATTGCGGCCGTTTTTTCGGACAAAAAGCGCCTGTAGATGAGGTATGTCAGGACCATGTAGGGGACAAGAAGGGCCATGTTCACGATCATTGAAGCGTAATATACGGGGTCGGACCAGCCGTTCCCGAGCAACGACGTTGCAAGTGCGACAATGAGCGGGTAAAGGGGAAGTATCTTGTAGTTCTCGCCGGGAAAAATCCCCTGCATGTATTCAAGAATCCGCGGCCTGAAATTGCCGATGTAATCCTCGGAAGGCGTCTGGAAATAATCGAAATAGTACAATGAATAGAAAAACGCCGCCGCGATGATCGACGAGGCGATTATGGCATAAAGATATTTCGATATACCGGATTTAACTCTTGTCGGGATCATGGCAACACACATATCATCCCGGGGATTTACATCAACCATTTAATTGGGGGAGCTTCTAAAAACAGGGGTTTCCGCTGATAAATTCATGCTACGGCATATATTTACAGTTGAAATTTTCGGCATGAAGATTATAATAAGGGAACTTCTATAAATTACATTATGGATGTTCCCTTGTGGGCACATTCATTGGTAAAATCAGGTTTTTTTATTTTTTAAATAATGAAAAACCTGATTATTTAGAGGTGCCCATAAATGAGTCTCTGCGAATCATTGCAGGACCATTTAATGATTTCAATTAAAACAGGGGGGTCCCTATGGGAAACAAGTCAATCCGTTTCATACGCTTTTTTACCGTATTCGCGCTTGTATTTCTCTGCTTTCAGACGGCCCGGGCCAACAAGTCTTCTGTGGAAATAATAGCTCCTTCCGAAGCGGCGTTAGGGAGCACTGTCACGGTGAAAATCAATGTATTTCACAACGGGAACAATCGGTTTCATCATACTGACTGGGTCTATGTAAAAAACGGCGACAGGGAAATAGCCCGCTGGGATTTCAAAAAAGACAATCTTCCGGAAAACGAAAACTTTTCCAGGGAGATACAGATCAAGATCGAAGGCCCGGTCAGACTCGAGGTCAAGGCCAATTGCAATATACATGGAAGCACAGGGGAGAAAACGGCCGTGATCAACCCTTCCAAAGGCAAATAACCGTAAACGGAGGAGAAAGTCATGGAAATCGGAGGAATCTCGATAGTGGCGGTTTTCGGGATAGTCAATCTGCTCCTGGTCTCGTTTCAACTGCTGACAGGGCTCGGCCTGCTCAAGGTCGGGTTCAACGTGCATAAAAAAAGCGGCATCATCCTGATGATAACCGCCCTTATCCATGGAACGCTGGCCTATATCCAGAACATGTGAAATTACGGGCCGTCTCCGTGCCTGCGGTCAGGCGGCCCGTAATATTACCTGCGGTCTTTCTGTGGACGCGCCTCGTTGACCCTCATGTTTCTTCCCATCAACTCGGCGCCGTTCAACGCATCGATCGCCTTTCTGGCCTCCTCGCCGTCAGGCATCTCCACGAAGCCGAATCCCCGCGATCTTCCTGTGTCCCGGTCGAAAACAACCTTGGCCGAAGCGACTTCGCCGTATCTGGCGAACGCGTCTTTCAGCGCATTATCGGTCATGTCATAGGACAGATTGCCGACATAAATATTGACTGTCATATAGCACCTCGTACCCCGGATTTTATCTCTTTGCATGTAAAAGAAATCGGCGAGATTGTCCGTCGGAAAATTCCGCGCCAAACAAGAAGATAAACAGGCATCAATATTAATAATTTACCGTTACACCGAAAGTCAAGTAAAATTATTATTGCAAAAAAATATTCAATCTTTCATCCTGAAGCGCGTTAAATACAGAGTTCCGACAGGAGGAAAACAGTGATCAGTGATTTCATCAGGATGATGGACGAATTTAAGCCGGGGAGCTTCAAAAAAATATACGGCCTGACATGGATTTTCGTTTCGGCCGGTCTTGTTCTGTACGCCCTGTTCGTTTTCATCGCATTCCAGACGCAACCAAAGGGTTTCGTTTACTATCTGCTCCAGAATATCGGAATATTCATGTTTGTCGCATCGCTCATGACCGGATACCTGTCGGTATCGATAATTACGCCGGGCTCCGACAGCGGATCATCGATCTTAACGACGATGAAAACAGCCGTGAAAAAAACCCATTATATGCTGTCGGCGTCCCTGGCGGGCGTTTTTCTCGTCACGATCATGGTCGTGATCGAGGGACTGGTCGCCTTTCTGGGATCAATCGATAAAGCGGGCCCGATACTGCTCGGTTTGCTCACGATCCCGTTTTTCATCGCCAATTTCGGATGCATCGTTTTCGCGTTATGCGTCATTCTTGCGGCCGCGCCCTGCGCTGTCAATTCGACCGATATGAGGGGCTTCATCGGAGGAATGAAAAGGCTTTACAGGGAGCGCCTGCTGTCTATCCTGGTTTACGCCGTGATCTCCCTATCGGTGCTGATGCTCGGCATCATGGTGCTTTATTACTTTTCGGGCCACGCCATCGGGATTACCAGGGCGGTTCAATTCAACATCGACAAATTCTATCCGAAGTTTCTCGCGGGGACGGGGATGAAATCGTTTTTCACCGATATCGCGGTGAAAATACCTCCGCAGAACGAAATGATCGGCATTATGGGTTCGTATCAGCTGGGGCTCATGACATACGGCCAGCTCATCACGGTGATAGTGACCGCTTCATACGCAGTTCTGTTCACGCTGCTCATAGCGTTTCCGCTTAGCGTTTATTTCAGGGTAACATCGCTGTTTTTCGGCAGAATCGCCGGAAAATGATCATGGCGGAGCCCCGTCGATTTTCAGTCCAGGTCTTCGGGGCGCCTTTCGGGAATGGATGAAGGCTCTTTTCCCGTGGCAAAAAACGGCCTGGTGAGATACAGCCCGCAATAGCAGTGTCCGTATTCCTCCTGGTCGGGCCTGCAGTATTTGCACGGGCATATGATGTCCGCGTCCCGGCTGCGTGCGCCGCTCGCGTCCCTGCACGGACACGAATAATATCCGTACCTGTTGTAATTCACCGTGAGCCCGGAAACGAGGATCGATATGAGCTCGCTGTCCCGGTTCAGCTCCCAGTCCTGCTTGTCGGCGACCATTTTGATGAAAATACGGGTATCGGCTTCAGTCTTGTTTGCGGGCATAGTGCCGTTCTCCCTTAAACGGAAAATTTCTTCTCCCATTCTTCACGGTTGAAACCGCGCAGAAATTCCCTGTCGTCGAGAACGGCGAACGGGAACCCCAGCCTGGTGTTGAATTTTTCAGTGAGGTATCGCTTGACCTTTTCCTTGGTTTCGAAGTCGAGAAGATCGACGTGGACATACCTGAATTTGATCCTGTTTTCTTTCAGGAACATGATGCTCTTTCTGCAGAACCCGCAGGTGGAAAGCGCGTAGAGGGTCACTTCGAACGGGGCCCTGTCTCCCTCTTCATGGATGAATTGCAGATTTTCGATCACCATGCACCTCTGAATCCTGAACGCCGTCGGATAAGCCTGGCGCCCGCAGGGATTGTTGATAGCGATAATACGGCCGGGAAACGCGGCGCCCTACATGAATTCGTAGAATTCCTGTAGCTCCTTGTCGGCGTAGAACACGATGTTCCTGAGATGTATGAAGCTGTCAAGCTCCATTTCCTTGAACTCGAGGGCCATGCCGGTTTTTTCATGCCGGATCACGGTGCCGAGGATCTGCACGGAAAGATTCGTCGTCGTTCCGCTGAGCGTAATGGTAATGTCCACGGCCGATCCGACCGGAAAGCGTTCGGCGCATTCGAGAAGAAGCCCTTTCATGCTGAGGTTGCCGATGGTCCCTGAAATCGACCCGCCCTCGAATTTTACCGCTGCTTCGGACCTGAACTCGACACGGATTTTCTTTCTCTGTTCGTCTGGCTTTTTCATTCCACAATAATACTATACTATGGTCCCATAATCAAGAAAAATTCGTCACTTTCCATCGACACCTTCGGCGACACCGGTGAGCAGTGAAAGAGCATTTGCTCCGAGATCGGGAAGATAGTACCCCCCTTCGAGCAGGATGAAAACGCGGCCGGAGCAGAAATCCCTCGCGTATGTTCCGGCGATCACGCCGATTTCATGGTAATCGCCGGTCGTCAGGTTGGCGCCCCAGTCAAGCTCATACTGGTCGAACCCGGCCGATATTCCAAGTATGTCGGCGCTGCCCGCATCTTTGAGCGCCGACCGCGTTTCCTGGATGAATTCCCGGCGCGTTGACGACTGTATGTTCAGGACCCTTACCGCATCATCATAATGAAAGATGGCGTCGGTGCCGTCTCCGAAATGAAGGTCTATGTCGAGGATCACCGCTTTATGAATGAGTTTTTCGGAAAGAATCTTACGCACCGCAATCCCCATGTTGTTGAAGAAGCAGAAGCCCCAGTTGTGGTCCGGGTTGGCGTGGTGCCCCGGCGGCCTCACCACCGCGAAGGAGAGCGTTCCCTCGATCGCGAGCCTTGCAGCCATGATGGCGCCTCCGGCCGCCATGCGCGCCACGTCATACCGGGAACGGTCGTTTTTCTCGACGATGAGCAGTCCCTCCGAGTGGCACAGGAGAATATCGTCCTCAGAGCACGGCTGCGGAGCCTCGGTTTCATACAATGGAGAAAGGGTGTCCATGATCGACGAGACCCGTCCGGGCACCTCGCAGGAGGCAGTCCGGTAATCGGTCTCGTATGATTTGTCGAAAACGATCTTTACCGGTTTCATGTCTTTGAATCCGCATTACATGAAAGAGTCATGGCACATAAATAACAATTATCACAATCAGGATTTTTGTCAAATGTTTGTTAACCTGCCGCATGACATTCCGGACTGATCGTTTCCGGGCAATATGCCGATATTATTGACAGAACAGGCAATTGCCGGATGACAACAGGAGGGGCACATGAAAATGACAGCGACCCATCAGCATCACATGACGAAATTTGTCGGCTTGATTTCAGCCTTCTTCATATCCGCTGTTTTATGGATCGTGATCATCGGCGCGGTGAAATGCCTGTACCGGTAAACGGGCGAACACGCTTCGTTAGTCGTGAATAAAAAAAAGAAGGCTGCCCTTTGTTCCAGGACAGCCCCTTTTTTTATTAATCGGTTGTACAAATCAAACCAGCTACTGAAGTTCCCTGAGCGCAGGGTACCCGCCGTTAATGGTCCACACGCCGGTGCCGGCCGTGAAGTCCCAGTCAATATAATTATCCTGATCCTGCATCTGTGCGGTGGTTCGCGCGTTCCCATCTGTACTGCTCTGGCCCGTGGTCTGGTAGTCGTAATAACAGTCGGTGACCGTGACCGTGCTGCCCGAACCGTTTGCGCCGGCAAGGCCGCCCGACGTGGCGATTACCGGCACCGCGCCCGCGGCATAACAGCGCGTAAGACTGACCTCGCTGCTATTATAGTTTATGCCCACAAGCCCGCCCAAATTATTCGCGTCAGAAGCGCTGGCCGTAATGTCTCCCATAGCGAAACAGTCGGTTATTGTCACTGACTCGCCCAGGTTCCAGCCCACAAGCCCTCCGGCAGTATAGGAGCAGGCCACATCTGCCGTTGAATAACACTTGGTTAAAGAACCATAATTCTCTCCCACAAGGCCGCCTGCAATACCCCCCGTTGCGTTCA
>JAKLIV010000015.1 GCA_022709405.1 Spirochaetota bacterium | reverse complement strand
TTTTTTTGGTTTCATCGCTCATGCCGTACCCGGTATCGGTTATCGACATCATCACATACTCGCCCGGAACCATGGAAGTGTGGATTTTGCAGTAGTGCTCGTCGAGGACCGCATCTTCGGTCCTGATAACGAGGGTCCCGCCGTCGGGCATGGCGTCGCGGGAGTTGACAACGAGGTTGATGATGATCTGCTCGATCTGTCCGGTGTCGGCCTTGATGCATCCCGTGGCCTTGTATATCGTCTTCAGGCTGATGTTTTCACTGATGAGCCGGGAAAGCATCAGCCGGGTGCGCTCGATTGTTTCGTTGAGATCCATGACGACCGGCTCTATGGTCTCCTTTCGGGAAAATGCGAGCAGCTGCCTGGTGAGTTGCGACGCGCTCGTCGCCGCCTTTTTAACGACTTCAAGGCGGGGGGCCGTCTCTCCGGGGTTCCCGATGCTCTCCAGGGCCATATCGATGTTTCCGATGATCGCGGTCAGCAGGTTGTTGAAATCGTGCGCGACTCCGCCGGCGAGCCTCCCGATCGACTCCATTTTCTGGGCCTGGATGAGCTGCTGTTCAAGCCGGCGTTTTTCCTCCTGCGCGCGCCTGTGTTCGGTAATGTCGATGGCGGTGCTTATGAGGTGGGGAACGTCGAATATGTTGATTATCTCCGCCGAAAAAAGCATCAGGTATTGAATGCCCGTCTTCGACTGGAACATGATTTCCTCGTCTCTGACAGGGGTTCCCCTGCCGAGCTTCTCCAGGACCCTTCTGCGGTCGTCGAGATTGGCCCAGATGTTCAGCTCCAGCGACGTACGCCCGATGACTTCATCGCGCGTGTATTCTGTCGTTTTCAGAAAGTATTCGCTGACCTCGACATATTTGCCGTCGGATACTCTCGACAGGGTCAGGATGATCGGCGCGAGATTGAACGCCGTCGTCACTTTTTCCTCCGACTGCATGAGCTTCTGGTTTGTCGTCATGAGTTCGTTCTGCGACCTGACGAGCTCCTCGTTGAGGGCCTCGAACTCCTCGTTTGACGCGACCAGCTCCTCGTTCTGCCGCCTGATGATTTCCTGCTCCATCTTGCGGTCGGTAATGTCGACATTGACCGCCAGCAGGCAGGGACTCCCGGCGATGACCACGATTTCAGCCGAGAAGAACATGACCTTTATCTCGCCCGATTTTGACCTGAATTTTATCTCGTCGTTGACCACTCTTCCAGCGGCCTGGAGCTCCTTCACGATCCTCTCGCGGTCGTTCGGATCGGCCCAGATGTTCAGGTCGAATGCCGTGCGGCCGATGACCTCGTCTTTTGTGTAGCCGGTCAGCTCGTAGAACCTGTCGCTCACTTCGAGGTACTTGCCGTCGCTCAGGGAGGATATGCTGAGCACGAAGGGGCTCAGCCTGAAGATGGTCGCGTATTTTTCCTCGGAGAGCTTCCGGTCGGTCACGTCCCTCATCGACTCGATCGCGCCGATTATTTCCCCCTGGGCGTCGTGAAGGGGTTGCGCGATCGCCCAGATATGAGCGCCTTTTCTTACGGTGCCGGGCACCATCGCTTCAGCGGTGAGCCTGCTTTTGTCCAGGGTGATTTCGGGATACCTCCCGAGGATTTCGGTTTGCCTTGATCTGTAGGGGTCGAGACAGTAATCGATGAGAACCGGCCTGCGCTCGCCGTAAAACGGGATTGCGTATTCGTAATCGCCTCTGCCGAGCATGTTCTGCGCCCTGACTCCGGTGAGTTCTTCCATCGCCCGGTTCCAGATGATCACCCTGTGCTCCAGGTCGACGGCGAAAGTCGCGTCGGGCAGGAAATTGATGATGTCGAAGAGTCTCTGCTCGGACTCCCTGAGCGCAAGTTCGATCCTCTGTTTTTCAGCCGTCTCGTTTTCGAACGTTTTTCTTTTTTTCCTGAAGAAGTGATATGCCAGGCCTGCCAATGCCAGTGCTATGACTGTCGTGATTGCCGCGCTCAGGATCAGAAAACGGTTCAGAAGATGATGATGATACCTCTGATATTCGGCAAGAATGATGAGTGAAACTGCCGTAACAGTACAGACCACCGCGGCAGCCAGAAAAAAAAGATTGCCGCTTTTTATCCCGGGGGAAATGTTTTTGTCGGACGGCATAAATGGCATGATATCATATTATCGGTGACGGGTCAAGGAGTTGATGTGGGGCAGGTCGAGCGGATTTCAGCATTCCCGGAATCTGTTTCGCCGGATTGAGTCTCTCTCAGCGGGTTTCAGGGATTCCGGACAGCGCGTCCATGGCCATTTTCGCGGCCCCGATCGAGGGAACCCTCGAGGGATCTTTCACGGGGATGATCCTGACGTTTTCCTTGAGGCCCGGGAGAGCCCTGAGCCTTACAGTATCTTCGATGACGGGGATGAGCATGCTGTGGGCGTTGGAAAGCCCGCCGCCGAGGACCACCGCCTCGGGATTGAAAAGGTTGACGAGGGCCGCGATCCCGTATCCGAGATACCGTGCTGCTTCGCGTATGGCGGCGAGCGCGGCCCGGTCTTTTTTCAGCGCCTCCTCGTAGACCGCAAGCGCGGTGAGGCTGCCGTTCTTCATCCTCCCGTTGAGCGAAGACCCGGGATTAGTCTTTGCCAGCGCTTCCGCGTCACGGGCGAGCGCCGAGGCGGACGCGTAGCGCTCAAGGCAACCCCTGTTGCCGCACGGGCATTCCCGGCCGGCGTGGTCGATGCTCATGTGGCCGACCTCCATCGCGTTGCCCGACTGTCCGGTGTACACTCTTCCGTCGATGACCGCTCCGCCGCCGATGCCCGTGCCCAGCGTCAGCATGATCCAGTTCCTGAATCCGGATTTTCCTTTCCAGGAAGCTCCCATCAGGGCCACTGTGGCGTCGTTTTCAAGGAACACCCTGGCGCCTGCGGCTTTTTCGAGGTTTCTCGCAAGGGGATGGTTTTTCAGCGCGGGGATGTTCGGGCTGGTGATTATCCTGCCCCTGCTTTTATCGATCGAACCCGCGGAGCCGATTCCCACACCCTGAATATCAGTTTCCGATATCTTTGCCGATGAAGCGAGAATTGCCATGAGGCCGAGAATCCCGTCGTCGATCTTTTTCGCCGAGCCCGGTGTTTCGATCTGAGCGAACGAGAGCATTGCTCCTTTTCCGTCGATGAGCGCGCCCTTGATCGCGGTTCCCCCGAGATCTATACCGACAAACATGATGGTTTAACTCCCTCCCCTGGCCCCTCCCGTCAAGGGAGGGGGAACGATACCTTAATTCTTAATAAACGATATGTCTCATAAGTAAAGCATTTTTTGATGGATTAATGTGCTTGATATAATATCGATGATCTGGCAGAAAGGGACCTCCTGAAACAGGACATATGAAACTGATCGACCTGCACACCCATACCAGGGCCTCGGACGGGTGCAAGACGCCCCGCGACCTTGTCGCGTACGCGCTTGAAAACGGCGTCGCTGTCCTCGCGATAACGGACCACGACACCGTGGCCGGTATTCCCGAAGCCCTGGCCGCCGCTGAAGACGAAAGCATTCGTGTGGTTCCGGGTATAGAATTCAGCATCGATTTCGGACCCGGCACTTTTCACCTGCTTGCCTACAATATCGACTGCTCGGACGCCGATCTCCTCGCGCGCACCCGCGACCTGGTCATGAAAAGGGAGACCAGGGCAGCCAGGATGGTGGAAGACCTGCGCCGCCACGGTTACGACATCACGCTTGAAGAAGTGGCCGCCGAGGCGGCGGGCGGCGTGACAGGAAAACCGCACGCCGCGAGGGTGCTTGTCAGGAAGGGCTACGCTACCAGGGACAGCGTGTTCAGGGATTTCTTCGAGAAGGGGAAACCCGGACATGCACCCAAGGAAAAGATAGCGCTCGACGAGGCGTTCGGCCTGATCAAAAAATCGGGCGGGTTCGCGGTGCTGGCGCACCCCATATCTCTGGAGCTCGAAAGGGGCGCGTACGCCGCCTTTATCGACGACCTCAAGCGCAAAGGCCTGGCCGGCGTTGAGGTGTACGCCGACATGCATTCCCCGGAGGACGTCGCCCTGTTCGCCGGAATCTCGCGGGACCTCGGCCTGCTCATGACCGGGGGCAGCGATTACCACGGCGACAAGAACGAGAGAATCGGCCATTACGCGGGCAACGTGATTCCGTTCGAACTCTATGATGCGTTCAAGGAGAGACTATGAAAACCAGACTTTTCACTCCGGGAAAAATCGGCCCGATCAAGCTGCGAAACCGGGCGATCAGGTCCGCCGCTTTCGAGGGGATGTGCCCGGACGGCATACCCTCGCGGTCCCTGATAGACTATCACCGCTCGGTGGCTGCGGGGGGCGTCGGCATGACGACGGTCGCATATGTCTCGGTCGTCAACGGAGGAAGGACTTTTTCGCACCAGGCCTACATGCATCCCGGAGTAATCCCTCATTTCAAAAAGCTCACCGACGCGGTTCACGCAGAGGGGGCGCTGGCCTCGGTGCAGCTCGGCCACGCGGGCAACATGGGAGACAGCAAGGTCTCGGGCGAGAGGGCGGTCGCCCCTTCCTCGGTCTTCACCCTGTTCGGCCTCACGCTTCCCAGGAAGATGAGCGAAGCCTACATCGAGGCGATGATCGACGCGCACGGCGATGCGGTGCGCATGGCGCGGGAGGCCGGCTTCGACGCCGTCGAGATTCACGCGGGTCACGGGTACCTCATCAGCCAGTTCCTGTCGCCGTACACCAACAGGCGAAAGGACCACTGGGGCGGGTCCTTCGACAACAGGACGCGCTTTCTCAAGCGGATAATGGACGCGGCCCGGGAGGCGGCAGGCGGGAAAATGGCCCTGATCGTGAAGATGAACATGGAGGACGGTTTTTCCAGGGGGATGCAGAAGAAAGAGGGAATCATGGTCGCCCGTCTTCTCGAGGATTACGGCGCCGACGCGCTGGTTCTGAGCGGCGGGTTCGTGAGCCAGACGCCTTTTTTCATGATGAAGGGAATGACCCCGCACAGGGATCTGATCAGCAGGCAGACCGATCTTCTGATCAAGACCGGGATGATTTTTTTCTCGCGGATAATGCTCAAGCAGTATCCCTACCGGGAGCTGTACTTTCTCGAGGACGCGCTGAAGGTCAGGGAGTCAGTGAGCCTGCCTCTGGTGTATGTCGGCGGCGCGGTCTCTCTCGACGGGATCGAGCGAGTTTTGGGCGCTGGATTCGACTTCGTGCAGATGGCCAGGCCCCTTCTCTGTGAACCCGATTTCATCAACCGCATCAGGCGCGATCCCGGACATGTCTCCTTCTGCAAGACCTGCGGGGGCGACGGGCCGTGCAACACCTGCGTGGCCACCATGTATCAGGGCGAGGCGGAATGCCCCTATGCGGGCGGAAAGACGCCTTTACCGCGATGAAAGGGCTGTCATTATGGCCGGTTCGGAAAGGTTCAGTCGAGGATTCCCCTTATCAGCTGATCGAGGTCGTTGATCGTGTATGGTTTGACGATGAATCCGCAGAAGCCATACTCATTGTATCCCGCCATGACCGGATCGTTTGAATAACCGCTCGATACCACGGCCTTTATCCGGGGATCGAATTCCCTGAGCTCGGCTATCGCCTCCTTGCCGCCCATACCTCCGGGAATGGTGAGGTCCATGATGACAAGGTCGTATGGATCGCCGCCGCTGAACTTCATTTTGTACATGTCGATCGCGTCCATTCCGTTAGTAACGCGGTCGACCATGAAGCCGATCCGTTTCAGCATGATTATCGTGATTTCAGCGACCATGTCGTCGTCTTCCATCACGAGGACCCTTCTTTTTATTCCGTTGGATGTCTTTTTGTCGGGGAAGGGGTTCTCCTCGTTCCTGACCGGCGTTTTATCCGAGGCGGGAAGATATACTCTGAAGCACGCGCCCTCGCCGGCTGAGGAATCCACTGCAATGTGGCCGCCGTGCTTCTTGACGATCGAATATGATATCGTGAGACCGAGTCCCGTTCCATCCTCTTTTGTCGTGAAGTAAGGGTCAAAAATCATGTTGAGGATGCTTTTCGGTATGCCGCTCCCCTGGTCCTGTATCGAAACCACGACATAGTCCCCGGCAGGCAGAAGAACCTGCGTATCGTCCGATATCGTCGCGTTGTCGGCGGTTATGGTGACGGTGCCCCCGTCCGGCATGGCCTGGCTTGCGTTGATGATGAGGTTGTGTATCACCTGGCTGATCTGCCCGCTGTCGATTTCAACGCTGCGGAGTTCGCTGTCGATGAAAAAGCGGGCGCCGACCTTCGATCCGCGGAGCACGAAAGTCGCGGTGTCGATGAGAAGGTCGGCGATCGACGTGAGTTTCTTTATGGGCGCGCCGCCCTTGGAAAAAGTCAGAAGCTGCTGGGTCAGGTCGCGGGCCCGCAGTGAGGCCTTTTCGGCTGCGTCGAGCAGGTCGTACGTGCCGCTTCCTCTTTTCGTTTCGGTCTTGGCAAGGGAGATGTTTCCCGTGATCGAGGTGAGTATGTTGTTGAAATCGTGGGCGATGCCTCCCGCAAGGAGGCCTATTGATTCGATACGCTTTATTTTTTCCCTTTCATCCTCTTCTTTCTTCTTCCTCGTGACATCCCTTACGATGCCCCTGAAACCCGTTGTCCGTCCTCCGGGGTCTTTTATCAGCGAGGCCGACATCTCGATAATTTTTTTTATGCCTCCCTTTGTAAGGATTTCGTAGTCGACTACTTCGGCCGGCTTCCCGTTGGTATAAAGCTCGTTGAAGATGGCGTATATCCTTTTTGTCCATTCCCCTGTGGTGTAGTCCGTGTGCCGCATGCAGATCAGTTCTTCGTTCGAGTAGCCCGAAATTTTTTCAAGAGAGCTGTTCACGAAAGTGAATCCGCCTTTGAGGTCGGTTTCGAAGTATCCCTCTTCGATGCTCTGTATGATGTTTCTGTAACGCTCTTCGCTATCCTTGAGATCCATCTGGGACTGCATGAGCTCCTCGTTGATCGCTTCGAATTCCTCGTTCGATGCCCTGAGCTCTTCGTTCTGCGCCTGGACTTCCTTCTCGGCTTTTTTCGCCTTTTCGAGCGCCCGCCGGTTGATCAGGTAAATCAGGTATGAAGTGACCCCTATGAATACCATTGCGATGAAGTTGTCCAGGAAATACTCTGATAGAAGGCCGGGCCTGTAGCCGTAATCGATTTTGAGCTTGATGCAGAACAAACCCAGAACGATCGAGTTCAGGATGAAGTATATCAGGATGTCCCTCGCCCTGCGCGTGATGAGCAGCGGAACGATGGTGAGCAGGGCGAGCACCAGCGCGATTGAATCCATCCTTACGATGGCGTTGCCGAGATCGTTGCCGAAGAAAAGCGACAGCCACAGAGTCAGGAATGTGCTTGTCAGGAGCAGGTGCGTAGACAGGGTGAATTTGCCTTTTTTAAAAAGCACGAGGATCGCGATACAAGTGAAGAGCAATAAAGAGGGGCTGCTTTTTTCCCATATGCCGCTCACTCTCAGTATGTTCGAAACGATAAAGACCGGACATACGACCAGCAGGATTGTGAGAAGGATCGCGAGAAACGTTCTCGCCTTCTGATAGGTGATGAAATCCCTCTCCCTGTAGGATTCCAGGAAGTAGTCTTCCAGTTTCTGCAGTTCGGTCCTGATTTTCATGCTATTCCGCGAAGCCGATGTTTAGAAGCAGGATATCACGATATTCATGGTTTGCCAAACAGTATTTGCCGCCTTCAGGTAATCTCGGGTAAGCCTGAATCACACTATGATCAGAAAGCGGCCGCAGTGGGTGCATACCGGGATTCCTTTGCGGTCTTTTATTTCCTTGAGGTGGATGGGCGGTATCTGCATGTGGCAGCCCGAGCAGCTGTTTTTCTCCACTATCGAGAAGGGGTTGTGGTTTTTTTTGCTCATCCTCTCGTAGTAGGCCAGCGAGCGGTTGTCGACGAGCTTTCTCAACTCTTCAATTTTTTTTCCAATTTCCGGGCTGTCATTTTCCTTTCGCATGTTGTTCAGGCGGTCGAGCCTGATGATGAGGTCCAGGTCTGATGACGGTACGCCCTGGAGGTTTTCAACGGGATTGTACTCGGCGTCGTCAACATGGGATATGGATTTAAAATAACCGGCCGCCTCCTTGTGCAGGATGGCATAGAGCTTTGCCGGGGTCCTGTTGTCGTCGAGATGCTTTTTCTTCTCGGGGTTCGAGAATATACGGGCCATCATGCCGATGAGATAAAGGTACTTGGTGCTCAGATCGGAAGGGAAGATGCTCAGCATGACGTATTCGACCGGGGTTCCGTCGACCGACTGGTAATCGACCGGCGTTTCCATGATGCCGAATATCGAGACGAATTTCGAGACGGTTTCGGTGCGGCTATGGGGGATGGCGAATCCGTTGCCGATCCCGGTGTTTTCAAGCGATTCCCGGTGCACTATCTGGGCGTAGTAACGGTCCTTGTTCTCGATAAGACCGAGATCCTGGAGTTTCTCGACCATTTCTTTGAAAACGAGCTGTTTTTCTTTCGCTTTAACTTTTATGACCTGATCTTTGGTGAAGAATAGTTCGAGATCCATCTTGCACACTCCTGCTTGTTGTTAGAGTAAATTTGGGCCGACGGTTGTCAAGGGTTTTATTCGAAAAAGTGAGCGGGGGTTCATTCCCCGGTATCCATGGATGAACTTTCATAGTCCTGCAACCCGTACGGTACTTTTTCGCACGCCGCAATATCGGTCCATGGGCCGCCGTATTCCCCGGAAAGAGCGTCGTTCCCCGCCAAACCGGCCGTAGTATTTCGGCCGAGGCAAAGGTCAAGAAACATCCCGGCTTCTTTATCGGTCAGATCGGCCGCGAGCCTGCGGCTTCGGCTGATGAATATTTTGTTGCCCGAATCGAGCACCAGCGCTGCTACGCCGGTATCTTTATCCGAGAAGAAGGCGCGTTCGTATTCGATATGCAGCTCCAGGCCGTCCAGGGTGATTCCCGCGAGCAGTTCGGGAACAGCGGTGATCGGCCCGCCTTGAGGGGACCTGCTCCATTGCCCGGCGTTTTGCGGGTCCCGCCCTAAGGCCGCAGACGCGTGCGCGAGACGTTCAGGATCTCCACCGAGCGAACAGCGCCGGATAAGTCCGCGAGCGGTCACGCTTTCGGTCGATGTGACGGTTTTTATTGCCGCGCGCCGCGCTGCGGCGTCGCCCTGGTAGCGGTGCCGGTATATGAACGAGCAGTAATTGACCGGCAGCGGCAGCCGGTTTTCGGCGGCGAAGGTCATGGCGTCGAGCGCGGCCAGCTCCGACTCGAGCACCGAGGCGTGAGGCCCGTGAAGAAAGGTGTAGTCGCGCTCGATGAGGTTGCGGCAGTTGTAGGGCGTGCACCTGATCTGGTGAAGGTTGAGGTGCTTCGCGCCGGCGGACGCCATTTCGTGCATCGCCCTGCGGAGCAGGGAGGAGTCTTCGGGCACGGCCGGTATTTCGACGGTGACGACCGGTATGCTTTTCGCCGCCAGGCCTACCATGTCGGTGCGGTAGTCGCGGGCGATGATGTTGAACCGTATTTCATCAAGCCCCTCGTCAGCCAGGCGCCTGAACGTGTCCGAGTCGACAAGGGTCCCGTTGGTGTACAGCCAGAAATGGCACCCGTCGCCGAAACGTTTCTTGCACTCGCGGAGGTAAGCGAGGGTGCGGTCGGGCGAGAGAAGGGGCTCTCCGCCGCTGATGCTGATGCCGCGCACCCCGGTTTCGGCGCAGTAATCGGCATATTCGCCGGGCGTCGCGAAGGTGAGGGCCGAGGTCGAGGGCATGCCGTCGACCTCCTGTGGGGCAGGGCAGAAGAAGCAGGCGGCATTGCACCTGTTGTTTATGAACAGGCACGACCATGTTCCTCCTGAACAATGCCTGCATCCGGGAGAAAGCTCTCCGTAACACGGCTTGCTTCCCTCGCACAGGAAATCCGCCCTGCCCTCGAGCCTGTCGAGGATCTCCCTGCGCCTGACAGTCGCTTCATCCGCGCCGGGCCTGTCAAGCCATCGCATCTGGTAAAAGAGGCCGCCGTATTCTTTCCGGTTGGCTTCCCTGAATGTTCGCGGGTCTTCAAACATGTTGATATGCGCAGATTTTTTCTATTGTTATATGATCCATCAATAATTGATGAAGGATTTTCCACTCATATGACGGTATATTAATCGCGCAACATTGAATACTAAGGGGGGTAAAAAATGTCAATCACTCCGGGGAAATGTCGGTTTTTGCGGTTAAAAAGTGCTGAGTTATAAGTCAGGACCGAAACATATTGTAAGAATATGTAATTAATCTTGATTATTTGTAATAATAAATGATTATTTGCGATATTTCCCGCATAGAGTTTTCAATATTTTCCATAAATAAATATTAGGAGGGTTCTATGAAAAAGTCTCAGGCGCTTAATACTCCGGCATATGAAAATGTTACTCGTTCGATTAACCCCGGCACAGGGGAAGCTTTAGGCGAATATTCCAGAACATCGGTCGAAGAGATCGCTAAAATGGTGCAAAAAGCACGTTATGTACAAAAAAGCTGGCAGGCCGTTCCCCTGAAAAAGAGAATATCCTATGTCATAAAATTCCGTGATTATATAATGAACAATCTGGACGAGCTGGCAGAGGCGACCGCCCGCGACAACGGCAAGACCCGCGTCGACGCAATGGTCGCGGAGATCGTTCCGGCTGCGATGGGGGTGAGCTACTACTGCAAGAACGCGAAGCGCTTTCTGAAAGACAGGCCCCTCGCAATGGGCAATATTCTTTTTATCAACAAGCGGAGTAAGATCGTCCGCGTACCATGGGGGGTCGTGGGCATCATCGGGCCGTGGAATTATCCTTTTTCCATACCTTTTTCCGAGGTGGTCATGGCCCTGCTTGCCGGCAACACCGTTCTCCTGAAAACGTCGGACGAGACTCAGGTGATAGGCCACCACCTTAAAAACTGCATAGAATCCGCCGGACTCCCGAACGGAGTGTTCCAGTACGTGAACATCCCGGGACGGTTTGCGGGCGACGCGTTCCTCAACGCCGGACTCGACAAGCTTTTCTTCACCGGGTCTGTTGCGGTCGGCAAATATCTCATGAAGAAGGCGTCCGAGACGCTCACACCCCTCTCGCTCGAGCTCGGCGGAAACGACCCCATGATCGTGTGCGAGGACGCGGATCTCGAGCGAGCAACGAACGGCGCCGTGTGGGCCGGCCTCCAGAACGCGGGCCAGTCGTGCGGCGGGGTCGAGCGTATCTACGTGCACGAAAAGGTCTATGACCGGTTCATGGACATGCTCGCGGGAAAGGTCGAGTCCCTGCGGGTGGGGTACGACACGGATTACAACATGGACATCGGCGCCATGACAACCGAGCGGCAGATCAGGACCGTCAAGGCCCATATCGACGACGCGATGGCCAAGGGCGCGACCATTTACGCCCGGTCGAAATCGCCGAAGAATTCCCAAGGCCAGTTCATTCCCTGTACGGTGCTGGCTGACGTCGATCATACCATGGATGTGATGCGCGACGAAACATTCGGGCCGGTGCTCGCTGTCATGAAGGTGAAGGACATCGACGAGGCGATCGAGCTTGCCAACGATTCGTACCTCGGCCTCACCGGTTCCGTGTGGTCCAGGAACTGGAGCAGGGCCGGGAGGATCGCCAGAAAAATCCAGGCGGGAGCGGTCACCGTCAACGATCACCTGATGAGCCATGGCCTGGCCGAGACACCCTGGGGCGGGTTCAAGCAGTCGGCCATCGGACGCTCCCACGGGGACATAGGCTTCGCCGAGATGACCCAGCCGCAGGTCATCGTGAACGACATCCTGCCGTTTGTGAAGAGGGACTTCTGGTGGCATCCCCACAGCAGGGCCGTGTACGAGGGGGTCAGGGGCGTCGTTGAATTGCTCTACGGCCCGGGTCTCGTACGCAGGCTTCGCGGGGGGATGAATCTCATGAAGGTGTTCTTCAGGACATTCACGAGCTGGAAATGAAACTGATTCAGAAGCATGCTGCCGCCATGAATTAAGCACCGGGCCCCTCCAGACGGAGGGGCCCGTTTTCGTCTGGTGCTGCACACCGCCCCGCAAAAAGCCTTTCGAGCATTTGACTTTTTTATGTACCGGGTGTACAATCATACATTGTATTTCACCGACTCATGCCTGTTTTCAGGACCAATGGAGGGATCCATTCATGGGATTTTTTTTCCCTGGGCAGGGTTTTTCGAGAATTGCGTCATTCGGATCAAGCATTGCCGTTTTGTATTCATGGAAATGCCCGGCCTATGCGCACGTGAATTCGGACACCGGATACGTTTCGGCTTTTTACACGCGCTACCATCATGAAATTCTCCTGTTCGCCTCGATCGTCGTGCTTCTGCTTATTCTGGTTCTGGGCGCATTATTGTTTCTGACGCTTCGCAAAAAGCGCGAGCTGCGAGACAGCGAGGAAAAGCACCGGCTCATGATCGAAAACAGCCACGACATCATTTACATCATAACGGTCGGCGGCGTCTTTACCTATGTGTCTCCTGCATGGCAAACCCTGCTCGGAAACGCCGCAGATGCGATAATCGGAAAGAACGTCAGGGATTATGTTCACAGCGATGACGTCGGGGCGTGCGAGGCCTTTCTCGAAAAAGCCGTGACGACGCGCTGCCGGCAGGAAGGGGTCGAATACCGGGTCAGGCATGCCGACGGCTCGTGGCGCTGGCACATGTCGAGCATCGTGCCCCTGTTCGACAGGGACGGTAACCTGACCGGGTTCCAGGGAATAGCCAGGGAAATACACGACCGCAGGCTCGCAGAGGAGAAGCTGCGTGAGAGCGAAGCGAACTTCCGCACCCTTTTCAACACGATCCGGGACCTGATACTGGTGGCCACGCCGGAGGGCAAGATAATTCTGACCAACAAGGCATATGAGGACAAGCTCCTTTACACGGCCGATGAATTCGCCGACCTGTACGTGCTCGACCTGCATCCGCCCGACAGGAGGCGGGAGGCGCAGGAAATCCTGACCGCCATGTTCAGGGGCGAACGCAGCAGCTGTCCCTTGCCCCTGGCTCGCAGGGACGGGGTTCTGGTCCCGGTAGAGACGAGGGTGTGGTCCGGCAGATGGAACGGCCGGGACTGCATTTTCGGCGTAAGCAAGGACCTCTCCGCGGAGGAGGAGGCGCAACAGCGCTTCGAGCGCCTGTTCCGCAACAATCCGGCGCTGATGGCCCTGACCGACATCGAGCGGCAGCGGTTCGTGGACGTCAACGATACCTTCATCAGGAGGCTCGGTTTTTCACGCGACGAGGTCATCGGCAGGACCTCGGACGAGATCGGCCTGTTCATCGACGGTAAAGACAAGCAACGGGCCGCCGACATGCTTTTCAAGACCGGGCGCCTGTCGGATTTCGAGCTGCAGGTGCGGCGCAAGGACGGCGTGCTGGTTGACGGTCTTTTTTCAGGGGAGATCATCGTAAGCCAGGGGAAACGGTACCTGCTCACGGTCATGATCGACATCACCAGGCGCAAGCTGGTCGAGGAGGCGCTGCTTGAGAACGCAACGCGGCTGCGCACCCTGAGCGACAATCTGCCTGGCGGCCATGTATATCAGGTCGATTTCGGAGAGCATGGAGAGCTGCGGCGTTTCACCTATATCAGCGCCGGTGTGGAGAAAATGCACGGCCTGACCGTGGAACAGGTTTTGAACGACGCCGGGGCCCTGTACGGGCAGATGCTCGACGAGGACCGGGTCTTGGTTGCCGAACTCGAGGCCCGCGCCCAGGAGACCATGTCCCTGTTCAGGGCCGAGGCCCGGTTCAGGCTCCCGTCGGGAGACATCAGGTGGTGCCTGCTCACATCTGCGCCGCGGCGGCTCGCCAACAACCACCTGGTGTGGGACGGCATCGAGATCGACATCACCGACAGAAAGCGCGCGGAGGAGGCGCTGGTCAGGAGCGAGGAGCTGTACCGGTCGATACTGACCGCTTCGCCGGATGACATCACCATCGTTGACCTTTCGGGCAGGATCACCGCCGGATCGCCCATGGCGGTGAAAATGTTCGGATATGCGAGCGAAGAGGAAATCCTGGGCCGGGATGCGCTGGAATTCATCGTGCCCGAAGACAGGGAGTTCGCCAGAACGAACCTCGCGAGAAGGTTTAGGGGCGGGAGCCCTTTGGGCACGGTTGAATACCGGGGGCTGCGCGCCGACGGCAGCCTGTTCGACATGGAGGTCAACGCCGATCTCATCCGCGGAAAGGACGGGAAGCCGACCAGCATGGTTCTCATCGTCAGGGACGTCACTGAGCGCAAGCGAATCGAGAGGCACCGCATCGCCCTGAACAGGCTCTACAGGAAGCTGCTGGAGGTCGGGGACCTCGATATTAAACTTTCCTATATAACTGAAGAGGCCGCTCTGGTATTGGACGCTGACTTTACCGGCATATGGATGATCAGGCCCGGAGACTGCTGCGACAGCGGCTGCCGTTTCGCTTCGGCGCAGGACGGGTCTTATCTCTGCACGGATCGGACATCGTGCATGCATCTGGCCGCCAGTTCGGGCCGACTGGCGGGCAAGGAAGGCGGTTTCGGGAGGCTCCCGGTCGGTTCATCGACCATAGGCAGGATCGCCCGGAGCGAGTATTCAAGCTTTATAACAAATGACCTCATCAACGATGAAAGGATATTGAACCGCCAAGAGGCCGTAAAGGCCGGGCTGGTGTCTTTCGCCGCCTATCCGCTGGTGTCTTCGGAAGGGACGCCGGTCGGGACCCTGGCCCTTTTCAGCCGCAGGCCGATACGTCCCGACGAGGAGGGCCTGCTCGAGAATTTCGCATCCATCGGCTCGCAGGTGATCATCGCGGGTATGGCCGAGGAGGCGCTCAAGGAGGCCAAGGAGGCGGCCGAGATAGCGAGCAGGGCCAAGAGCGAGTTTCTCGCCAACATGAGCCATGAAATCCGCACTCCCATGAATCCCATACTGGGCCTGGCCCACCTGCTGCAGCAGTCGGATCTCGGCGACAAGCAGCGCGATTACGTGACGAAAATCCAGGAGTCGGCGCAGCTGCTGCTCGGGATCATCAACGATATCCTCGATTTTTCGAAGATCGAGGCCGGGCGCCTCGAGATAGAATCGGTCGCGTTCAACCTCGAGACCGTGCTCAGGAACGTGTCGAACATGTTCTCGCGGCCTGCCGAGAACAAGGGGCTCGAGTTCCTGTTCAGGGTCGAGGCGAACGTGCCGCTGGGCCTGGTGGGCGATCCCCTGCGCATACAGCAGGTCATCATCAACCTCGCCGGCAACGCGATCAAGTTCACCGAACGCGGTACAGTGATGCTTCGCATTCTGGTCGAGAGTCCCGCGGATGAGAGCGGCCGCCGGGTGCTGCGCTTCGAGGTGTCCGACACGGGCATCGGCCTCACTGCGGAGCAGATACAGCGTATATTCGCCTCGTTCACGCAGGCGGATTCATCGATCACGAGGCGTTTCGGCGGCACGGGCCTGGGGCTGACGATATCCCGCAGGCTGGTGGAGCTCATGGGCGGCGAGATCGGGGTCACGAGCGAGCCGGGCAGGGGAAGCACGTTTTACTTCACGGCGCCCGTTTCGGTGAGCGGCGATGTGAACCAGCCGGCCATATCGCCCGACAGCCTGCAGGGCATACGGGCGCTTATCGTCGACGACAATTCCTCGTCGCTCGAGGTATTCGAAGGCTACTGCCGCTCGGTTGGTATCGATCCCGTCTGCGCGAAGTCGGGTCTCGATGCGATAAACATCATGAGGGGCGGCGGGAAGGCTTTCGACCTGATCATCATGGATTGGAAGATGCCGGGACTCGACGGGATGGACACCATCAGGCGCATCCGGGAGGACGGCCTGATGCCGCGCGCCCTGTCGGTCATCATGTCCTCGGCGTACGCCATGGAGGAGATACGGGAGCAGGCCGACGCGCTGGGCGTGGCCGGATACCTGCCCAAACCGGTGTCGATATCGTCGTTCGTCGACGCGCTTACGGCAATCATCGCCGGCCGCGAGCGCGCATGGTCGCCGTCCAGGGCCAGGCCAGACACGAGGGCGATGGCGCCCTATGCCGGAAGGACCATCCTGCTCGTGGAGGACAACGTGATCAACCAGCAGGTCGCGATGGAGATACTCGGGAACGCCGGGCTCGGGGTCGTACCTGCGGGCAACGGAAGGGAGGCCCTCGAGCTGCTGAACGAGCGCAGGTTCGACCTGGTGCTCATGGATCTTCAGATGCCCGAAATGGACGGCTTCGAGACCGTCAGGGTGATCCGATCGGATGACCGCTACCTGAACCTGCCGATCATAGCGATGACCGCGCACGCCCTGAGCGGGGACCGCGAGCGCTGCCTCGAGGCCGGGATGAACGACTATACGGCCAAACCGATAGACCCCGAGGCCCTGTACGAAACATTGCGGCGCTGGCTCGTCCCGTCCAGGCTGGCCGAGGGCTTAAGGACTTCCGGAAGGCCCCGGTCGGGAAGGGCGCTGCCCGCCGAGCTCCCGGGAATCGACATCGACGACGGGCTGGGCCGGCTCGGCGGGAATGCCGACCTGTATCGGGAGATCCTGCTCGATTTCTGCGTGAGATACGCAGAGGCGCCGGCTGAAATCGGCAGGATGCTTGGCGCCGGAGACTCCGGCGGAGCGGCCCGGCTCATCCACACGATCAAGGGCACGGCCGGAAACATCGGGGCCAGGGGCCTCCAGGACGCCGCCCTGGGGATGGAGAAGGCGATCAGGGAAAAGGACGACAGCGTGCTGGCGCGGGCGTCCCTTGCTCTTGACCGGGAGTTCGGAAAGGTGCTTTCGTGCAGGCGCATCCTCGCGCCCGGCGGCGCGCACGCGGCGCCCAGGCCCGAAAAGAGCGCCGGCCCGGCGGAGCTGAGGGAGATACTCGTGAGGCTGCGCGGCCGGCTCGCCGCGAGCAGGTTCGATTCGCTCGGCGTGTTCAGGGAGCTCGTGAAGGCCGGAGGCGCGCTGCCCGAGAATGAATTAAACGAGCTTGGCGCGCATGTTGACCGGTTCGATTTCAAGAAGGCGATCGAGGTAACCGACCGTCTACTGGAAATTGTCAGCCGATGAGGGACGTCAGTTGGTGCGGATCTCGATCTCTTTCCACATGTCCCGGCTTTCCATGCCCAGGCGCCAGAAGCCGATGGAGTCGGTGAATTCGCGGTAGAACAGGAACTTTTCCATGATCGCGTTTATGTCGTCGCAGTACACGGTCACCTTCGACTTTCCGCCGAACCTGATCCTGTACCCGGTCTCGGGAGAATATTCCTTCGAGGCGTTCTTTCTGCTTATGAGGTCGTCGATATGCTCGGTTTTCACCGACTTGCTTTTTTTGATGCGCTTCGTGACGACCACCGTGCGCCCGGGTTTGCCGCTCTTTGCTCCCTTCGCCTGCTTGTTCTTCACCCTGACGCGCTTCGTGACCTTCGTTTCCTTCCAGGACCTGCCGTACAACGGGATTCCCATGACGAGCCTGTCGGCAGGGATCTCGGTTTTCGCGTAGGCCATGATGCTCTTGCACCATGAAAGCGAGGCTACCGGCCCGGGCTTGCTCTTGCTCCAGTGCTGGTCATAGGCCATGATGTATATGCGGTCGGCCACGGCGGATATGGCGGCGTAGTCATAGGCGTCGTTGACCTTTCTCGTCTTGGGGGGCAGCGCGACGCTCAATACCTTGCCCGGCTCGAGGCCGGATTTTATCTCCCCCAGGAACTCGACGAAATTCGACCCGTCCCGGGACGCAACGGCCTCGAAGTCGATCTGCACGCCGTCGAATTTCTTCGACAGCTCGACGATGTCGCCGACGAGAAGCCCCCGCGCCCCTGTCGATGAATCGAGGACGCGGCGCATCAGTTTTGTGTTCCTGAGGTCGGCGATCACGATGTGGATGCGCCGTCTTTTGCCGTTCAGGTCGGGCAGGGAGGGGGGATTCACGTTCACGTTTACCCTGCCGCTCCTGCTCACTCCGCAGCAGAAGTAGCATACATCGGTCACCTGCTCGTCGCCCTTGAAGGATTTCTCGCAGTCGCGCATGAGGTATCCCCATACCTCCCGGAACTGGACCGGGGACTGTGACCTAACCGACTCTGCGTCGCTTTTGCCGGGGGATGTCGGTTCGATGGTGTCCGCCGGTATGGAGTCGATGCGGTCAAGGGGCTGCGCTGAAAGGCCCGAGGGAACGGACGCGGTCATGGCTGCGAGGATCAGGGACACGAACAGTATTTTTTTCATTTGATACCCGGACACGGAATTACGGTCTATATTTACTTATCGGGTCTTTGGCCCCGGACCGCGTATAAAAATTACAGAGAATATATCCTTGATTTTTTATCACGTACTGTCAACACTATATCGAATCCGTATGAAAACTCCCGAGCTCAAAATCATCGGCCTGTGCATGGCGCTCATGGCGCTGGGCCCCATGCATGCCGGGGCGCAGGCCGAATCCGCCAGAGACGCGGACGACGTTGTCCCGGTATATCTCGTGAACAGCGCGTTCCACACCGGGTTCATCTTGGAGATGAGGTATGTTCCCGATGGCCTGATCCCCGCGCTGAAAGACCTGGGCCCGTACCAGTACGCCGACATAGGCTGGGGCCAGGAGGAGTATTACCAGAACCCGGAATTCACCGTGGCCAAGGCGGCCAGGGCCCTGTTCATCCCGTCCACGAGCGTGATCAGGATCGAGGGGTTCAACGTATCGGTCGACGACGTGGTGCACTGGTCAGATCAGGGAACCAGGATCGACATGGACCGCGCGTCGTTCATCAGGCTGTGCGTCTTTATCCGTGACGCTTTCACGCGCGGTGAAGACGGAGGCCCGGTAATCGCGTCGAAGAGCGCGGGAGGGGCGGTGCTGTTCTATAAATCCAACGGGACCTACCACCTGTTCAACACCTGCAATACCTGGATAGCGCTCGGCCTGAAGCGGGCCGGATACCCCATATCCCCGGTGGGCGTGTACACCGCGCACGAGCTGTTCAGGCGCGCCCGGAAGTTCGGCGTGGAGATGAAATAAGGCAAGATGCCCTCACCCCCCGGCCCCCTCTCCCGCAGGGAGAGGGGGAGGTAGAAATGTTTCTATTTGATGAAGCAATATCTGAAAGTCTCTGGCAATTTCTGCATTTGATACCCGTATAAATCTGATATTTTTCCCTTCGATAAGATATTGTCGAAGTTCATCATAGTCATTTTGTCTCCGGTGCACTGGGCCGTCGATTTCTATGGCAAGCCGCAATTCATGGCAGTAGAAATCCACGACAAATCCTTCAATCACATGCTGGCGCCTGAACTTCAAGCCTCTGAAGTTCCTGTTTCGAAGAGCAGCCCATACCGTAACTTCTTCAGGAGTGGATTCTTTCCTGAGTCGCCGGGTGAATAGTTTTTTAATGTGATGCATTATGTTTTCGTTCAATAATCCCGTAATATGAATGACATATATGACACGACCCCCTCTCCCTCCGGGAGAGGGGGAAAGGGAGTGAGGTCATCAGGAGACAATGCTCCCGGCCGGGATAGAACGTGAGACGGAGCGGTGACGGATCGGAAGGCCGGGTGAAGGGAAGATGCCCTCATCCCCCCGGCCCCCTTCTCCCGAAGGGAGAAGGGGGTGGAATCCTGTTGCCCCGTGTCCCCGGCGCAGCTTTCTTGTATCCGCCCCTTCATGCGCTTAAGCTGCCCCCTGCCCCCCACAGGGGGCACGCATGAATTACCATCCGTGTGGTCTTTCATGTACCGCGAGATAAATAAATTGTGACCCGTCATCCCGAGCCTGCGGGCCTTTGCGTTATATGCTTTCTTCTGGTTCCCATCGAGGCCCTGCCATGCGGCCATTGCCTGCGCAAAGCGCGCGCGGTTTGACTGCTGCTTATCGGTGCGCGGATTGGGAGGCTTTATCCATATCCGCATCACGGTCCTGCCGAATCTGGTGTAGATGACCATCCCGCCCACGCTGCCGCTGAGTGATGTTATGATGGGGTTCAATTGTGCTGTCGCCATGATGGGCCTCCTGCGCGTCAAGTTGTGCGATCATTATATAGGCAGCGGGAGGAAGGATTTGTGACAAAAAAATGGGGAAAAGTCAGGACAGGATTTCGGGATTGCCGGGATCGGGAGTGGGAATGCTCAATGGTTATAGTACTTCAATCAGTATTGGCGGTAGATATAGTTCTTGACCGGGTGTGCGAAAAAGATATTTTGATGATATGGATAAAGCAAAACAATGGATACAACAAGCACTATTGGCCTGACTGACGCGACAGTCTACCCGGATGAACAGGTTTTGCGAAGCGTACTCGGAAAATCTTATGACGCTTATTGCCGTCTATTGAAACTCTACGACGATTATGAAATGGAATATACCTGGAGATATTATAGAGACGGCAGGGCGTGGCTGTGCAAAGTCCAGAAAAAGAAGAGGACGATCGTCTGGATGTCCGCATGGAAAGGATACGTGAAAGCGACGATATATTTTCCTGAAAAATATATTGATGAAATCTACAGGCTTGATATCAGTGAAGAAATGATTCACAGGATAAAAAACACGAAAAATACGGGGAAATCAAAGCCGTGTATTTTTGAGATACGGAACACGGCAATTCTGAAAGATATCGGCAAAGTAATAGAGTTTAAAATTGCCGCCAAATAACATTAAATACACCCGAGGCGCCCCATGAAATCCTTCATCCTCTATACCGGCTCTGCGATAAACCTCATGCTCGCGCTTTTTCACATGACGTTCTGGAAGATGCTGAACTGGGCCGGGGAGCTGCCGAAACTCTCGAAAGACAACCAGGGCATACTCCAGACCGCGAACATAATCATCATCGCCGTCATCCTCTACTTCGCGGTCATGTCGTTCATCATGGCCAGGCGCGGCAAAACAGGCTTCTACGGCAAGTCGATCATCGTGCTGATCGCGGTGTTTTACCTGATACGCATGATCGCGGGATATCCCTTTTTCGGATTCAATTACGGGGAGCTCGCGATCTGGGTCGTGTGCCTGATCATCGCGGCAGGATACGTTTCGGTGCTGTTCATGGACGGTAAACGCGGGGTGTAGGATGGCGTACTCAGGAGTGTGCAGGCTGGCCTTCCTGAAATAATTCATTGACAATGGTTTCCCGTGTATATATCGTGTATACGGGAGAGGAGGCTGCGTCATGATAAAAAAACTGATCCGGCACGGAAATAGCTCGGCCATAGTAATCGACAAGCCCATAATGGAACTGCTTAACATCGATAGCGGCACGCCGCTTGAGATGACGACCGACGGGAAAAACATAATCATTTCTCCGGTAAAATCAGGGAACAGGTTGAACCGGCTCGGCAAGTCCCTCGATAAGATCAACACCAGGCACAAATCGACCCTCGAAAAGCTCGCCGAATGAAAAAACGGGAAATAGAATTCCTGTCGCTCGCGGAGCTGATCGAAATCCACAATAATCAGATCGGATTATACGGCGGAGAATACGGCATTCGCGATATTTCTCTTTTGAGTTCGGCCCTGTCGATGCCTCTCGCCTCTTTTGACGGCCGCTATCTCCATGACGGGTTGTTCGATATGGCGGCGGCGTATATATACCATATATGCCAGAATCATCCCTTTATTGATGGGAATAAACGTGTCGCGCTGGTCGCAGGCCTGTTGTTTCTTGATTTCAATGGAGTTGAAATTCGCGATCCCCATGAAGAATTATATCCAATGATGATGAAAGTAGCGTCCGGCAGGGGTGACAAAAAATATATCGCCGGAGTCCTGAAAAAACTGGCTGTTGAATGAGGGGCGAAGCCCCTGCATAATCATCCCCCCCGTTTAATTCTTGACTGCCGGGCGGATTCGGGAGATGGTAAGGACGGGCGGATCCATTCGTGATTATTGATCAACAACACGGGTTGATGCATCGACAAACGCACTGCCGATTACGATCCAGGGGGCGCAATAATGAAAAATCTCGCCGCTTTCTTCAAGATGGCTTCACTTTCGTTTCTTCTGCTGACGTGCGGCATGGCGTCCGGGGACAATGCCGTCGAGAAAATGAACGATGCCGAGAAGAAATACCTGGACGAGTCGTTGCAGAAAATCACGCCCGATCTCACCGTGAAGCAGCTGATCGCCATTCTGGGGCCGGTATACAAGGGTTCCGGAACGGTGCGTCCGGTATGGCTCGCACCGGGGGATGATGAAAAAAGCCGGGTATCCGTGTATTATTTAAACAATAAAATCATCAAAATCCGATGGGTGAAGGCGGATACATTCGTCTGGGAAAAAGACTTCGGGCTGGAAAATAAAAAATGATGTCCTGTCGGCGGATTGCGCTTTAAAGCGATGACGACGGTTGTTTTCGCGGATTTTGCCGGAGCTTGATGACGGGTGCGGCGATATGAATCTGAGAGTACATGGTTATTTGTTGATAATTATTCTGCTCGCTTTGTTCCAGGGCGGCCCGGCGTATCCGGGAAACGACGCCATCATCGATCGCTGCAATGAGCTGCTGAAACTGAACAGGGATGTCATCAAGGCCGACCTGGAAATGATCGAGCGGGGAGATGCGGTCTGGTACGGGCTCGAGACCGACACGCCGTGGTATTATTACGCGGTCCGCGATTACCTCGAAACGGGTGAATATGCCCCCTATCTGACCGATGATTTCGATAATGACGACCATGACGAAACTGCGCTTGCCTGCAAAAACAGGGACGGTTATTACGTCGTCATTTTCAGGAATGTCCGCAACAAATGGTATCGATTCATCGCGATAATCAGGGTCAGGGGCATGTTCTATCTGTCCAGACACGGGAGAAGCCATGATATAAAAGTCTGCTATTTTCCGGATACCGATGATTTCGACGTGATATCGTGGGACGGGAAGAATTATGCCATATCGGCGCGGCCTCAAAGCAATTGATTGTGATTTGCGGGGCGCGTCATCCCCTCGGCCGGACGGCAAAAGGATGCATCCGGCAATCCGCAATATATACTTGCTAATATACTTGACTTTTTCCTCTGGCTGGATAACTTTCAAACAGGAGGCGTTTTATGCCGCAGATATCGTTATATATCGATAAAGAAACCCTGTCAAAGGTGGAGAAGGCCGCAAGCAGGGAAAAGATGTCCATTTCCAGATGGGTCGGCAGGAAAATAAAAAAAGCGATACAGGAAGACTATCCTCAGGGATATTTTGATCTGTTCGGATCGATCTCCGATAAATCATTTAAAATCGATTCTCAGTCTTTCAAGCATGATTCCCCAAGGGAACGGTTATGACGTATTTTCTGGATACGAATATATGCGTCTATTTTCTCAAGGGGTCGCACCCTTCGGTATTGGAAAACATCCGGAACACGAACCCGAACAACATAAAAATCCCATCCATCGTAAAAGCCGAGCTTCTTTACGGAGCGGAGAAGAGCCGGCTGAGAAAGAAAAATCTGTCCAGCATCGGCAAATTTCTCGCGCCATTCGAAATCGTTCCATTCGATGACGACTGCTCTATTGCATATTCGACAATCAGGGCCGCGATGGAGATCAAAGGGACCATAATAGGACCGAATGATTACATCATAGCGGCCACGGTAATCGCCTGGAACGGGATTCTCGTGACGAACAATGCCAGGGAATTCAAAAATATAAAGAATTTAAAAATTGAAAATTGGACTGTTGCGTAAGCGATATAACAGTTCCTTTGCCTGGACTTTTGTTCGGAGAAATCCCGGAGGATTCGGGTGAAGGCAGGGATCGGAGAACGGCACCCATGTTTCACGAACTGAGTCATATTAATAGAAGGCCTGAGCCGTTCGAATTCTACACCGCGGACAGGCTGTGGACAGACCCTCATATCGCGCAAAAGATGCTCGGGCTGCATCTTGACGACTCGGTCGATGCGGCTTCCCGCAGCGGTAAATTCATCGACAGGTCGGCGAAGTGGATTATCGGAAATTTCGGCCTTGACGGAGGCGCTTCGGTCGTTGATTTCGGCTGCGGCCCGGGCCTTTACACCATGCGATTCGCGGCTGCCGGCGCGGAGGTGACCGGAATAGATTTCTCGAGGAACTCCCTCGACTACGCAGTTAAGAAGGCGAACGAAAACAGCCTGAAGATCGACTATATCCATGACAATTATCTATATTATTCGTCAGACCGAAAATTTGACCTCATAACGATGATCATGTGCGATTTTACCGCACTGAGCCCGCTCCAGAGAAAGAACCTGCTTCTTAAATTCCATGGTCTCCTGAAGCCCGGGGGATCGGTGCTGCTCGATGTATACACGCTGGCCTGGTTCAACAGTAAAAAAGAACAGGCGGTGTACGGATTCAACTCGATGAACGGTTTCTGGTCGCGCGATGACTACTACTGTTTCCTGAATACGTTCAGGTACGAAAACGAAAAGGTGCTGCTTGACAAATACACGGTTTATACAGCGAAGGAAAAGAAGCAGATATTCAACTGGGCGCAGTGTTATGACAGGGAAGAGATAGCGGATGAGTTCGAAAGATCCGGCCTGCGCATAGTTGAATTCCTCGGGGACGTTTCAGGAACGGAGTATGACGCCGATGCGGACGAATTCGCCCTAGTCGCGCGAAAGAAATGAAACAAGGCAAACTCCATGAAGATGAACGGAAAAATTACCAGGCTGCTGAAATCCCACCTTGTGGATTATATCGGGTTCGCCGACATCACGCGGTACCAGGACGAGTTGGCCCGGTTCGGCGGCGAGATCGTTCGCGGTTATAAAAGCGCTGTCAGCATCGGGATCGCGATCCCCGGTTCCATCGTGGACCACCTGCCCGACAGGAGCGACGCGAACGTGTCGTGCGAATACAGGACCCACGGATACGAGGTGCTGAACCAGCGTCTGAACCTGACCGCCTCGTTCCTGTCGTCGTATTTGAACAACAGAAATTACCGGACCCTTCCGATCGCGGTCGCAGACAGGACCGACGAGGAAAACGCGCTGCCGACCGTGTCACACAAGATGATCGCGCATATCGCGGGCCTGGGATGGATCGGCAAGAACTGCCTGCTCATCACGAGAACGCACGGCCCCAGGGTCAGGTTCATTTCGGTGCTGACCGACGCTCCCCTCAGGACCGTGGACGATCCGCTGCCGCAGGAATGCGGCGAATGCGAAGAATGCGTGAAGGCCTGCCCTGTCGGGGCCATAAAGGGCAGGAATTACGTGACTGGCGAGGAGCGCGAGGACCGTCTCGATTTCATGAAATGCCAGAAGTATTTCGAGGGGCTGAAAAAACACCGGGCATATCCCGTCTGCGGGATGTGCCTGCAGGCATGCCCGTACGGGAAGCGGTCATGAAGGCGGTTCGGGCTGTGGCAAAAATGCTGTATATCATATTGCCGCTGGCATTGTTGTGCGGATGCGGCATCAGCGATCGCCGGGACAACGGCGCCTATCACGTGCGCGTCGAAGCGGCGGCGTCGAGAACGTCGGGGGTCGCGCCCCTGAGCGTGCACTTCACTGCCGGGTATTCCAACAGCACCTGCAAGTCGCGGGAGTTCCATAATCGCGATTACGCCTGGGATTTCGGAGACGACGACGCCGCGGTCTGGGGGACCACCGGCAAATCGAAGAACACGGCAAAGGGCCCGGTCGCGGTCCATGTGTTCGAATCCCCGGGCGAATATACCGTGAACCTGACGGTGACTGACGAAGCGGCCGTGGCCGAGACGCAATCCTTCGATATAGAAGTGCTGGACCCTGACGATATTTACGCAGGCGCGAACACGGTCTGCGTTTCGGACGGGACGAGCAATGATTTTGCAGGATGTCCTGACGGTGCGGCGCATGTCGCGGCCGACGATCTTGAAGACATCGTGCAGTATATCGGGGCGGGAACGCGCATCCTGCTCAGGCGCGGATCGTCATGGACGACAGGAGGATTGACGGTGCCCGGGAACGCTGGACCGGTGACGTTCGGCGCGTACGGCGCCGCGGGGACCGTGGATGATCTGGGCATCTGCGACAACGCCCCGCTGATAAACGTGGCCGCAGGCGGCGAGGTCTTCGCCCTTGACTACAAGCAGGACTGGCGCATCACCGACCTGCACCTGGTCAACGGCGACAGGACAGCCGGCACTTTCGGCGGGGCGATCAACATGCAGCGGATCCTGTTCCAGCGCCTCAGGGTCGAGGGATTTCATGTCGCGCTCGGGTGGTCGCACTGGAACGGGGCAGACCTCATGACCATAGACCAGATGACGATCAGCGACTGCGACCTGAGCGATACGCAGAACTGCACCGTGTACATCGGCGGCGAGAGGATCGCCCTGCTGGGAAGCCTCATCAGAAATTCCATGGACACGCACGTCACCAGGGTGTGGCAGGCGTATCTCGGCGTGATCAGCGACAACATCATGTCGGGCTCGAGCCTCGAATCCGATTCGGGCAGGCACGCCCTCAAGCTGCACGGCCCCGGCTACAGCTCTTTCGGCCATACCAACGAGTACGGGCCGCCCAGGGAGGGCACCGGGCTGCTCGCGCACAGGACCGAGTTTGCCGTGGTGTCGGACAATGTTTTCGGGAGCTCGGGACCGTGGCCGGTGGCGATAGGTCCGCAGGACACCGCAACCGACTCGCTGCTGACCGATATCATTTTCGAAAGAAACAGGATAATCACGAATTACGGCGAAAAGAGCGTCCTGTCCCAGAACGTCAATGTGGCCCTGCATGTTGCGGCCAGGTTCGCGACCGTGCGCAACAATGTTTTCGACGGGACCGGTTCGGGCGACGATTATGCGGCAGTGGAAATATGGAGCCAGGGCGACATCCCGAGGCCGGTCGGAGTCGAGGTGTACAACAACACCATATACCGGTCTGACAACGCCTCGGGCTGGTCCAGGACCGGCATATCGGTCGGGGCGTCGGCGAGGAAAACGATCGTGAAGAACAACCTGGTGTCGTTTCCGAATCCCGGCTCGACGGTGCAGACATCGGCCGTGTACAACTCGAGCCCCGATCTGGTTGAAGCCGGCAACCTTCTCACCGGGACGCCGGGCTTTACGTCCCCCGACAACGTGTACGCCGACGATCCGTACGTTACCGATTTCTCTCTGCTTCCGGGATCGGCCGCGATCGATGCGGGCGTGCCGGTGCCCGTTTATGAGGACATGGACGGCGATGCCCGGCCCGCGGGGGATTACGATATAGGCGCGTACGAGAATTGAAGGTTCACGATGCGGCGGGCGGCGTCACGGGCACACGATGATTCCCTTGGCCCAGAGGCATTCGCCGCAGGGAGTCCTGTTGCCGTAGCAGTCCTCCTCGTCCATGTTCCGGTGCCAGCACGCCTCCGGGCTCGTGCAGTCCGAGCAGTCAGGAAACTCGTAGTACTCGAAATCTTTCCTGAACGCGGCGAACTCCTCGCAGCTCCAGATCGAGCCGAGGCTCCGGCGCGCGACGTTTCCGAACCGCAATGCGTTGTGCGTGCGCCGGTGGGGATTGAACGCGTCATGGGTGTAGGCGAGCTCCGGGCAGGGCGATACGTCGCCCGATGAAGAGATGAATACCGTACCGCGCTCGATGAACGGGCATGCGCGCGGCGCGTCCATCCTGACACCCGCGGCGGTCACGCCCGGATGCCTGCGCAGCGAATCGAATATCTTCCCGGCTTTTTTTTGCAGCTTTTTGCCTTTCCCGTACAGTATGATCCGGACGCTCTGCTCGCTGTAGGGGTACATGTTGGACACGATGAAGCTCTCGACGCCGAGATCGCGGCCGAAAGCGATCGTTTCATGCAGACGGTCGAGGTTTGCAGACGTGGCGACGATTTCGATCCCGAGCGCCGTGCGTCCGCCGGCCCGGTTTCTTGCGTCGCAAATCCCCGAGAGCCTTTCCCTGAAGACCTGCGCCGCGAGGCCCTCCCTGTTGCGCAGGGGGTCGGTGCCGGTGATGTCGTCGTCCCACGAGAGATACAGCTCGGAAAGCGGGATCGAGAACAGGAAATCTGCGGTCGATGCGTCCATGAGCGCGCCGTTCGACACGAGGGTCATGCGTTTATTCAGGGCGGTGAAGCCCGCCAGGATCTTTTTGAACGAGGGGTTGCACAGCGGCTCGCCGAACCCGAGGAGCACGATCGTTTCGAGCGAGGGAAGGCCCGCGAGCGAGGCGGCGATTTTTTTCGCCGTTGCGGTGGTGAGGTGACGGGGAGCGAAGTCCCTGATCGAGCTGCGGACGCACGCCCTGCAGCTCATGTTGCAGAAGGTCGATAATTCGACCTGCACCCTGGTTATCTCCCCAGAGACATCCTGGGACTCGGTCCTCGACATCCACCTGAACGTCGCGTTTTTGTTGGTTTTCAGGATCATGCGGATTTCTTCACGTATTTATTATAAAACCGCCCCGGTCCAGCGAGCCTGGCAGGGATTCGACGTAGGCCCTGATCTCGTCCCGCACCCTGCGGTAGTGGGCGAGCGCCTCTTCCTCGGTTCGTGCTTCGCGCGCGAGAAGGGGAGGGTCCTCGAACCCGGCATGGGTCACCCTGGTCTTTCCCGGAAAGAAGGGACATGTCTCGGCCGCGTGGCCGCACACGGTGATCACGTGGTCGAATGGGATATCACCGAGATCGCTCACTCTTTTCGATGTATGCGACGAGATATCGATGCCGGCCTCGGCCATGACCTTGACTGCGCGCTGGTCGAGCGTTTTGGGCTCGGTGCCTGCTGAATACGCCTCGATGACGCCGCCCTTGAGGGCGCGGGTGAAGCCTTCTGCCATCTGGCTTCGGCAGGAATTTCCGGTGCAGAGAAAGAGGATTTTCAGTTTGTTCATGATTGTTTTTTCACCCTCCCCTGGCCCCTCCCATCGAGGGAGGGGAGTATTGATGGGGCATTCATAAGATTGTCAATTGCATCCAATGTATCGAATGACAACGACGGAGTTGTTAATTTTTTGTTAAGAAGTGAAATACTTCCGCCTGAAATACAGGGCCACGTTGACCAGGCCGATGAGAACCGGAACCTCAACCAGCGGGCCTATTACAGCCGCGAAGGCCGCCCCCGAGTTGATGCCGAAGACAGCGACTGCGACCGCTATGGCGAGCTCGAAGTTGTTCGATGCCGCAGTAAACGAAAGGGTGGCGGCAACGGGATAGCCCGCGCCGATTTTTCTGCTCAGGTAAAAGCTGACCAGGAACATCACCACAAAGTAGATGAGGAGCGGCACCGCGATTCGGACAACGTCAAGCGGAATCTTCACTATGTACTCGCCCTTCAGGCTGAACATGACCAGGATGGTGAACAGCAGCGCGATAAGGGTCATGGGGCTGATTTTCGGGATAAATTTATTCTGGTACCAGTCTTTCCCTTTCAGGTGGATGAGGGAAAAACGGGACACGATCCCCGCGATGAACGGTATTCCCAGGTAGACGAACACGCTTTCGGCGATCTGCATGATGGTGATATTGACCGTGCCGCCCGCGAGCCCGAACAGCGGCGGCAGTATGGTGATGAAGAACCACGCATACACGCTGAAGAACAGCACCTGGAAAATACTGTTGAACGCGACCAGGCCCGCCGCGTATTCGGTATCGCCGCGCGCAAGGTCATTCCATACGATCACCATGGCTATACAGCGCGCGAGGCCGATCATGATAAGGCCGACCATGTACTCCGGGTATCCGTTCAGGAATGCAATAGCCAGCAGGAACATGAGTATCGGGCCGATGATCCAGTTCTGGACGAGCGAAAGGGCGAGCACCTTCCAGTTTTTAAATACATCCCCAAGCTCTTCGTATTTTACCTTGGCCAGAGGGGGGTACATCATGAGTATCAGGCCGATGGCGATGGGGATATTGGTCGTTCCCGACTGGAACCGGTTCCAGAAGTTCACGATGCCGGGAAAGAAATATCCCGCGAACACCCCGATGAACATAGCGAGAAATATCCACAGGGTGAGAAACCGGTCGAGGAATGAAAGTTTTTTCCCGATGTGTTCGGTCATGGTGCGTTCTCCTGCAATAATGTATTTATCGAAATAATCAAATTACTATCCTGCCAGTGCCCATCGTTCATTATCCCTAATCTCGAAATATTTATTCTCTCTGTGCCTTTGTGTCTCTGTGGCACATTTTACATTCATTGTTTCTCAGTATATCCATGCAGATGCAGCGAGATATATCCCCCCGAGTACGACCAGCGCGCCGCAGGCCTTCCTGAGAACCAGTGCGCCCTTCGATCGTTCGTTCCAGTCAAGGTAGCGCTGTACCGCGCCCGTGAAGGTACCGGCAAGCACGATGACCGAGCAGTGGCCGATCGCGTAGGCGAAGATGAGCGACACGGCAAAGACGAGCTGCTCTGCGGCCACGGTGAAGACCACGCCCAGCATGGGCGCCATGTACGCGAACGTGCAGGGGCCCAGGGCCACGCCGAAAACCAGGCCGAGCACCAGGGCCGCGAGAAGGCCCCGGCGTTTAAAGCCCGCAGCATTGGCCCCTTTTTCGAGAAAGGGCAGTGGGATGAAGCCTATGAGATGCAGGCCCACGATGAAGAAGATCACGGCGACGAAATAGTTCCCCCACCTGCCGATGTCGCCAAGCATGCGGCCCGCAAGGCCGGTGACCAGGCCGATCAGTCCTATGGTGATGAGTATGCCGGTCGAAAAGAGCAGGGCCAGAAGAAAGGCCCTGGCGGTGCTGATGCGTCCCTGTTCGTCGATAAAGCCCACAATGAGGGGGATGCTGGCCAGGTGGCATGGGGACAGCACGATCGATAGCACTCCCCAGACGAAAGAGGCGGCCAGGGCCATGTGCGGGGAGGCTCCCAGCATGGCAGAGAGCGTGTTGAAGAGTTCAAGCAGCATTACTCGACTCCCTTCATTTTAAGTATTTTGTCGATTTCCTCGAAAGGAAAGTAGCCGGCATGCCTGTAATACTCAGCTCCCTTTGCGTCCAGAAATACCTGCGTGGGAATGGCCCTGATGCCGTACTTAACGCCGAATGGCTGGCCCTGTTCTGTCCATACATCGTAAAATACAACTTTTACCTGGCCGGGATAGGATTCTTCGATCTGGCGCATGACCGGCTGCATCATTTTGCAGGGGATGCAGTTTACCGAACCGAGCTCGATAAAAGTAACCTTGACAGGGCCGGTGTATTTCACCGGGGTCCTTGATTGGGCGGCGATGAGCTGGCCATTTGATGCTTCAGCAGTTTGAACTGACTCGGTTTGCCTCGCAGATTCATCAGATGCCGGACCGCTGCAGCCCATGATGCTGCCGAACAGGGCAAAGGGGGCGTTGCACGAGCACCCGCCGTTGCGTATGCTCGATCCGGCGATGATTACAATGGCGGCCGCGGCCAGGGGCAAAAACAGTTTCATTCTTCGATTCATGTTGATTCTTCTCCTTATGTAAATTATTCAGCAGTTCCCGCCGCAGCCGCACGCGCTGCCGGTGTTTACAGGCCGGGTCTTTACGGTTTCACCGGCCATGATTTTCACGGCAACGGTCCTGACCAGCTCGTCGGTGACAGGGGTCTTGCCCTTTTCATAGCCCATATCTGAGAGCACGATCGAAAGGGGCGCGACCCCGATGCGTTCGAGCGATTTGCGCGCACACGCCTGCGGGCATCCGTCAACGGTTATGTTTTCGTCCGCTCCCCGGGCCGAAACGACAAACCCTGAAATATCAGCGCCAATGCCGGCAAGGCAGGTCATGCGCGCGTATCCGTCGTCGCGCAGCTTTCTCGTAACCAGATCGGCCAGCTTTCCGACATCGGCCGAACCCGAGCATGAATACAATAATTTAGTTCCGCCTGAACAACAATCAGCCATAACCAGACCCCCTGTTATTTTGATATCATTTTTTTGATTTCATCGACCGAAGGCACCTTCCCGGCGACTTTTACGACTCCGTCGACAACCAGGGCAGGGGTGATCATCACGCCGTAGCCCATGATTTTGTCGATTTCTTTGACTTTGGAAATTTCAGCGTCAATGCCAAGTTCCCCGGCGGCCTTCCGGGTCACCTCTTCAAGCTTGGTGCATTTTGGGCATCCGGTGCCCAGTATTTCAAGTTTCATGTCGTCCTCCAAAAAATGTGTGTAAGACATCCCCTGAGGGGTGCGGTCACGACCGCGCCCCTCAGGGGGCAATTAAATCTTCAAAAAAACGTCCCGAAAACCATGCCGCTTATCGTGGCCATGACAACAACCAGCGAGCAGTACACGACCGTTTTCTGCGTGCCGATATAGCTCCTGATAACCAGCATGTTGGGCAGCGAGAGCGCCGGTCCGGCGAGCAGCAGTGCAAGGGCCGGGCCTTTTCCCATTCCTGCGCCCAGCAGCGCCTGCACGATGGGGATTTCGGTCAGCGTGGCGAAGTACATGAACGCGCCTACGACTGATGCGAAGAAGTTCGCGGCAAAGGAGTTCCCCCCAACGGCCGCGCTCACCCATTCGGCGGGTATGATCCCCTCGCTGCCCGGCCTGCCCAGCAGGAATCCCGATACCAGTATCCCGCCCAGCAGAAGCGGGGTGATCTGTTTGGCGAAATCCCAGGTAGACGAGAACCATTCGCCCTGTTCGCCCGCATCGGTAGCCGTGATCAGCGCCAGGCCAATGGCTCCCGCGGCAAAGGGCACCACGGGATGTTCGCCGAATAAAACAGACAGGGCCGTTACAATGGCCGCCAGGATCGCCATCTTCCACCAGGCCATCTCGTACCAGAGCACGAGCACCACGGCAAAAATGCCGGCAGAGACGGCGGTGATCATCCATTTGTGTGCATATATCGCATGAAAGAATCCACCGGTGTCTCCCGGCTTTGCCCAGTTGGCGAAAATCAGGATAGCGACCATGGAAGTAAAATATACGATGTCTTTCCAGAGTGGGCGTTTCACCTCCGGTGCGGGCATATTCATCGCGGCCTTCACCTTCGCGGTTTCCTCATTGCGATAGATGAAATGCATGATCCCGCCGATCACGACGCTGAACCCCACGGCCCCGATCGCCCGCGCTATGCCGATGTCGACGCCGATGACCCGGGCGGTGAGAATGATAGCCAGCACATTGATCGCCGGGCCTGAATAAAGAAATGCAATTGCGGGGCCCAGGCCCGCACCCATGCGGTATATACCCGAAAAAAGCGGCAGTACCGTGCACGAGCACACTGCAAGAATCGACCCGGATACCGAACCCACACCATAGGCGAGGGCCCTGTTCGCCGTGGGGCCCAGATATTTCATCACCGCTTCCTGTCGCACGAACGTGGCTATGGCCCCGGCGATGAAAAAGGCGGGCACCAGGCACAGCAGTACGTGCTCACGGGCGTACCATTGGGCCAGCCTCAGTGCCTCGAACACCGCGTTGTCGAAGCGGCCTGTCCCCACCGGCATATAGTACAGGACGGTGAAAAATCCCGTAATCCAGAGCAGCGGCTTCCATTCAATTTTCCAGTCAACTTTCATAAATCCTCCACGGTCACCATACTACGGCGGGCCGGCATCAGGCCCTGGAGTTGGCCTTGCAGCACCTGAGCATTTCCATGTGGTGCTGCGCCTTTGACTCGATGACGGTCTCGATGCATCCGATGAAGTCGAGTATGCATGGGCAAAGCAAACGGTAGTAAACCGTGGTCCCCTTTCTTTCATCAGAGACAAGGCCTGCGTTTTTGAGCACCGTGAGGTGCTTTGACACGGTGGACGTGTCGGCTCCGATCATTTCGGTGAGCTCGCCTACGCAGCGTTCTTTCTTATCGAGCTCCTCTATGATGAACAGCCGTGCCGGGTGGGCCATGGCCTTGATTATGGAGGCCCTGGCCTCGTAGTTTTTTTTGTTTGCCGTTTTCATGGTTATTTTCCTATTTGGCAATTTAGCCAAATATGAAAATAATGTCAAACAATTTTTGTCGGCCGCCATGATCGGGTATATTTTCCCGGCAGGCCTCGCGGCTGCCCCGGCAGTATGTTCAGCGGACGCGCCTTTTTTCTGACCATTGCATATCGCTATGCGCTGAATTACTTTGTTGACAGGCGCGTTTGCGGGATGCATAAAGGGATTCCGCATAACAAATTGCGGATATACAATATTTGCGATGGGGAGTAAAAAATCATGAAAAAATTATCGTCCGGTTTTTTCATGCTTGCCGTCATCATGGTCCAGCTGATCACAACCGTATCCTGCGATGAGGGAGGCGGCGGCAAAAAATCCCCGTACAACTCGTACGCGCCGGTCCTGAACGGAAAGCTGTTCTACGCGGCCGAGGACCCGGACAACGCCTTGTACGGGCGCGAGCTCTGGACCTCGGACGGGACCCCGGATGGGACAGCGATGGTCCGGAACATCAACACGACCAACAATGCAGGCAGCTATCCGGGATATTTTATCGTTTGTAGCGGCAGGGTCTTTTTCAGCGCCGATGACGGGGAGAACGGTAATGAGTTGTGGGTGAGCGACGGCACCAAAGGCGGCACCATGTTGGTGAAAGACATCAATCCCGACGGCGCGAGTATCCCCTATAACTTCAAAATATTTAATAGTAAATTGTATTTTGCGGCAAACGACGGGACCAACGGCGCGGAGCTGTGGGTGAGCGACGGGACTGAAGCCGGCACCTTCATGGTCAGGGACATCTATGAGGGCAAAGACGAGACCAGCAACCCGGATCATTTCACGGTGTACAGGAAAAAGTTGTATTTCTCGGCAAATGACGGAACAACCAATGGCGAGGAACTCTGGGTGAGCGACGGCACCGAAATCGGTACGGTCATATTTTGCAATATCAATACGGTCGATAACGGCGGCAGCTCACCTGCCGGTTTTACCGAACTTGGCGGCAGTCTGTATTTTGCGGCCACTGACAGCTCCGGCGACCGAGAGTTGTGGGTGACCGACGGCATTGCCGGTGATGGTCACACATACATGGTTAAAGCATTCAATTCGACCGGCAGCGGCAATCCCGATAACCTGAGGGTGTTTGACAGCAGGCTGTGCCTGACCGCCGACGACGGCAATGGAAACGAACTCTGGGTATTCGACCCAGATAAACAGGCCGCTGTGAATCTGGATATCAATACCGCCGACGATGGAGACAGCGAACCCTCGGGCTTCATGGAATTCAACAACAGGCTGTATTTCGTTGCAACCGACAGCGACGGTGACAGGGAATTGTGGAGTACCGACGGCACCGCGTCCGGCACCGAAAGGGTTGCAAATATCAACGATACCGGTAGCAGCAGCCCCGATTTCCTGACCGTTTATGACGGCAAATTATATTTCACGGCGGATGATGGATATACAGGCATGGAACTATGGTCGACCGATGGAAACACCGCTGCCATTGTCGAGGATATATACTCCGGGTCTGATTCGAGCAATCCCAATGCTGGCTACTATACGTGCCAGGTGTACAACTTTACGTTTATAACATGCAATGACCTCATGTTTTTTGCGGCCACCACCGGCGGTGATGACAACCTTTACGTGTCTGACGGGACCGCTGACGGGACCGGTCCGGTGACTGACGGGCCCTGCTTTTTTTAGTGAAGTGTAATATCAATCCAGCAATATCTCCGCGAGCGCGGGCAGGGTTTTCCCCGCCGGGCCCCGGACGAAAACGTCGGTGATCGCGCCGGTAAGGCCGGTTTCAGCCGTGTTGAACTCGACCACCGCGGCCCGGTTTTTTTTCGCGATGAAGGGAAGCTCCGCTGCCGGTTGCACCATCCCCGAGGTCCCGATGACCAGTATGGCGTCGCACGATGAGGCCAGCAGCTGCCCTTCCCACACGATGCCCGCCGGTATGCTCTCCCCGAATAACACGATATCGGGCCTCATCGCGGCGCCGCAGGCGCACCGGGGAAACGGCGGCGCAGTGATATCCGGATCCGCAGAGGCGCGCTTGTTCCCGCAGGCCGGGCATTCGAGCCGCAGCATGCTGCCGTGGTATTCGAGAACGCTCCTGCTTCCGGCGGCCTGGTGCAGGCCGTCGACGTTCTGGGTCACGATGCTTTTTATGAAGCCCGCGGATTCAAGACGCGCCAGGGCCAGGTGCGCCGGGTTCGGGCGGGCAGCGAGCACCGGTTTGAGCATATCCCTGAACATCACCCATGCCCTGCCCGGGTCGCTGCTGAATGCGTTGACATGGGCGAATTCAGCCGGATCATACCTGGACCACAGGCCGTTCGGGCCCCTGAAGGGCGGGACTCCGCTTTCTGCCGAAATCCCCGCTCCGGTAAGCGCGATGCAGTGTGAGGTTTTTTTAAGGATCGCCGCTGTATCGAGCAGGGCCTGCATTTCCGCATTGCGGTTCATAGGAGATCAGAATCGGCCGGGTGCGGAAAAATGTCAAGTTTCATCCCAGTGCAAGCGCTGCGGCAGGTGCAATACCGGACGAAAAAATTTCTTTCTAAAAAGCTGTTTTCGGGATATAATAGAGCATCATCACCGCTGGGCGGACCAGGAGGCCGGGACCGGTAAATTCCGGACGGCGATGCTGCATGATCGTATTTTTAAATCACGGGGAGTCATCATTATGAAAAATTTTCTTAAGGACAACAATCTCGGGCTGGGAAGCAAGCTGATCCTTTTCCAGGCTGCGGCGATCGTCGTAGTTCTGCTGACACTGGCGATCGCCGCCGGGCAGCTCATTAAGGGCAGGTTTACCGACAAGAGCACGAAAGAGATGAGCGACCTCAACAAGAGAATAATCGAGATGATCGACGTATATAACATCAAGCTCAAGGAGCATGCCGTGAGCCTCGGCGGCGTGCTGGTCAAATACGGCGCCGGTGAGGGGGTCGGCCGGGAGATAACCCAGGACGGCATCGACCGTTTCACCAGGATCACCGGCGCGGTCGCCACGCTGTTCGAGAGAAGGGGGGATGATTTCCTCAGGGTGAGCACATCGCTGAGAAAGGAGGACGGTGCAAGGGCGGTGGGCACTCTTCTCGACCGCGGGCACCCCGGATATAAAAAGGTCCTGAGCGGGGAGCCCTATACCGGACCCGCAGTGCTTTTCGGCCGGAACTACATGACCCACTACGAGCCGATCATGCGCAACGGCCAGGTTGCCGGCATCAATTTCATCGGCCTCGATTTCACCGACGGAATAAAAAACCTCAAGGAGAAGATTCGCGCGATAAAGGTCGGTGATACCGGGTATATATACATCCTCGAGGGCCCCAGGAGCAAGGACAAGGGCAGGTGCATCGTTCATGTTTCGGACAAGATGGAAGGCAGGAACCTTCTCGGGCTGAAAGACGAGAACGGGCGGAGCTTCGTGGCGAAGATGGTCGAGGAACTCACGGGCGTCATGAGCTACGACTGGAAAGACCAGGACGGGTCGGGCGTGCACGTCAAATACGCCGCATACGATTATTACGATGAATGGAACTGGATCATCGCATCGAGCGCACGGGAGGACGAGCTTATCTCGGACGGCCTGGCCCTGCGCAATTATCTTTCACTGGGATTTTTCCTGTGCAGCATCGTGATCCTGGCCGTCCTGTACTGGGCGGTCAGAAAAATAATCACCGAGCGATTCAACCAGCTCAATACCATCGTGCGCGACCTGTCCGAAGGCGAAGGAGACCTCACCGTGCGCCTTGACTTCACCGGCGAGGACGAAATCGGGACGCTCGCACGCAGCTTCAACAAGTTTCTCGACGATCTCGAGAAAATGATCGGCGATATAATGCAGGCGGGACGCAACCTCGTCCTCGCGGTTGAGGACATAAACGAGGGAAACCAGAACCTTTCGCAGCGAACATCGGAACAGGCATCGAGCCTCGAGGAGATCGCCTCAACGCTCGAACAGGCCGCCGCATCGCTTTCGATGAACGCTGACAACGCGCGCAAGGCCAGGGACATCACTGGCCAGGGAGCTTCCCGCGCCGAGGAGGGAAACCGTATTGCCGGGGACGCGGTTGGCGCGATCAACGAGATAAGCGCCTCGAGCAAGAAGATCATGGAAATGCTGACCATGATACACGAGATAACGTTCCAGACGAACCTGCTCGCGCTCAACGCGGCAGTCGAGGCCGCCCGGGCCGGAGAACAGGGCCGGGGGTTTGCGGTGGTTGCGGGAGAGGTGCGCAGCCTGGCGCAGAGGTCAGGCGGCGCGGCCAAGGAGATCGAGGGGATCATACGGGATTCGATCACCAAGGTGGAGCGGGGCACGTCCATGGTCAACAAGACCGGCCAGGTGCTCATGGAAATTTCAGAATCCTCGAAGAACATCGCGTCACTGATCGCCGAGATGAGCGCCGCCTCCGAGGAACAGCGGCAGGGGATGGCCCAGATAAACGACGCCGTCGCCAGCCTCGACGGCATGACACAGCAGA
>JAKLIV010000149.1 GCA_022709405.1 Spirochaetota bacterium | reverse complement strand
CTTGAAAAACCGCGCGTTGTCTTCAATGGTTTCCTTATACAGGGCCTTGACCCTGGTGCGGCTCGCGAACGAAGAGCCCGGCTCGTTGAATGCGATGTGGCCGTCGCGGCCGATGCCGAGTATCTGGAGATCGATGCCCCCGGCCTCCTTTATCTTCCTCTCGTACCATTCGCAGAATATCTCGGGGTCGTTCGTGTTACCCTGCGGGACAAAGACCTTTGACGGATTGATATTCACGTGATCGAAGAGGTTTTCTTTCATGAAATGGTTGTAGCTGTTCTCGTGCAGCGGATCCAGGCCGACATATTCGTCGAGGTTAAACGTGGTTATCTTCGAAAAGTCAAGCCCCTCCTTATTGTAAAGCTTGACCAGCTCCTTGTATGTCCCGACCGGAGTGTCTCCTGTGGCGAGCCCCAGGGTGAGGTCGAATTTCTTCTTGACTTCTCCGGCGATAATCTCGGCGGATATTCTGCTCATCTCATCGTAATTTTTCGCGATTACAACTTCCATAAAACCCTCCATGAGTTTACTGGTGAACGACCGGAGACGGGGATATGTCGACGCTCCGCATGCAAAGCCGCATGAGGCGGCAGTTATAGTCGCCCGAAAACGCCGCGCAGGCAAGCTTTTTTCAGTTTTACGGATATTTTTTCAGCGGACGGATGTCCGGACGATCATGATGACAGGGTCACGGATTGACGCGAGCGGCAGCCTTCTCGAAAGCCTCGAGAGTGTGCAGCATCAGGCTTGCGATCGTCATGGGCCCGACCCCTCCTGGAACGGGCGTGTATGCCCCGCATTTTTCTGCCGCGTTATCGAGGTCTATGTCGCCGCATTTCTGCTCGGGATGGTAGCCGGCGTCGATCAGCACCGCGCCGTCCCTGATCCATTCGCCTTTAATGAATTTCGGCCTGCCCACTGCGCCGACGACGATGTCGGCTCCCCTGATAATTTCGGGCAGCTCTTTCGTTCTGGAGTGGCAGACCGTCACCGTGGCGTTCCGGTTTAAAAGCATCATGGCCATGGGTTTTCCCAGTATCGGGCTCCTGCCGACGACAACGGCGTTTTTGCCCTCGATCTCGATGCCGTAGTGGTCGATTATTCTCATGATGCCCGCGGGGGTTGCGCTCCCGAAGGCCTTTTCTCCCATGGACATCCTGCCGAAACCGAGGCTCGTTACCCCGTCAACGTCCTTGTCGAGGGCGATCGCGTCGAAGCACTGCCTCTCGTTTATGTGGGACGGAACCGGGTGCTGCAGCAGTATGCCGTGCACCGCGGGATCATCGTTCAGCGACACGATCGCAGCCATCAGCTCGCCGGTCGTGGTCGTTTCGGGCAGCAGGATTTTCCTGGATTCCATCCCGGTGCGTGCGCACGCGTTGCCCTTCATTTTCACGTAGGTGGCCGATGCCGGATCGTCGCCGACCAGTATGGTCGCGAGCACTGGCGCAGATGCGGCGCCCCGTTTTTTCAGTTCATTGATACGAGCGAGTATGGTCTTCTCTATGGAACCGGCGAGCGTTTTCCCGTCCAGTATCTTTCCCCCCATCGTGTCCTTCCTTGCCGCGCATTCGTCGTCAGGCATATATCCCGGCCAGGATCAAAACCGAAGAAGCAGTGAAGATCACCGGGCACAGCCTGAACGGGACATACTTTATCCTGAATCCCGTACATAATGAAACCAGGGACAATACATTCAACACAAAAAAATCCACCCACAGAAATACTTCAGTCCCATAGCGCAATTTCATCGAGAGGCCGCCTGCCGGTACCTGCCGTATTCCCGGCTGCGTATCCTACCGGCACGATCGCCACCGGGCGCAGGCCTTCATGTATCCCGAGCGCCTCCATGCAGCGCGACTCGTCGAACGCCCCGACCCAGCAGGTCCCCAGGCCGAAATCCGCCGCTGCGAGGAGGATGTTCTCGGTCAGGGCCGCGGTGTCCTGGATGCAGTAGAGCTCCGCGCCCCTGCGGCCGTATCCCGACGCCGCCCTGGCCCGGTCGGCGCACACGACGAGCACCACCGGCGCAGCGGAGACGAAGCGCTGGCCGAAGGCGGCCCCGGCAAGCGCTTTTTTCGTTTCGGGCTTTCTCACGACGAATATCTTCCACGGCTGAAGGTTCCCGGCGGACGGGGCCCTGATCCCCAGCTCGAGTATCGATCTTATGGTAGAGTCGTCGACGGTTTTCCCGGCATCGAAATCCCGCACCGATTTTCTTTTCAGAACGGCCTCTCTCGTTTCCATCGGGTCCCTCCGGCCTGCGCTCCCGCGGTCACTGCTTCCCGGTATTTCCCAGTGAAGCGTCTCCCGCGGGCAGCTTGGTCTGATCAAGGCTCAGCGAAAAAACGTTGAGCTCTTTCATTTCCGCGTCTATGGATCCGATGAAATCAGCCGCCTTCCTGCGGTCGGCGAAGTTCCTGTCGTCGAGGATGAACGTCAGCACCCTGTTTTCGAGGTTCACGTTAGAGGTATACAGATTGACGTTGGACGCGATGTTCTTCTGGAACTCGCAGACGTTCGGCATGCTGTAGAAATATGCGATGTGTGCGGAGATGATGAAGAACGCGATCAGGACGTAACGGTTCGTTTTTTCCCAGCCGTTTTTCGTAATATACGCAAGAATCGCCGCCGCCACTACCGCGAGTATGGCCGCCTTCCTGATGAGGATATAGTTTTTTATGTAGAGATACACCGCCACGTTCAGATGGTGTTCGGCGTTCGATTTTATCTGCAATAGCTTCAGCAGCACGATCTTCTTCTCGACCGGGACCACCGTAGCGTCCCCGAATATGGGCGCTTCGGGCAGGCTCTTTGCATCCTTCACTTCTTCGGATTTTCCCGATGAATTCCCGTCCCCCCGATCCTCCTCTTTCGCGAGGTACCTGTCCAGCCCGGTGGTCGCGTAGACCCAGTTTCTCTGATCCAGGACTTTCCTGAGCAGATTGTCGGATATCTCTTTTTCTATCTCGCTGCCGGGGATTTCCAGCGACGCGATCAGCGCGACGAGCATGATCCCGAACAGGGCATACCTGACCGCCTGGCGGTCGAATAGTCTTTTCACGGTTTCCGGGAACTGTTTCATGAAGCGCCTCCTGTGTCAGTTTATTTCGTCGCGGCCGGTCCGGCGGTATTTTCTGCCGTACCGCTTCCTCGTCTTGTACGCGCCGATTATGAGCGAAAACGCAAGCCACCCCCCCAGCACTGCGAAAGGCACCGCGAGCACCAGCGGCCACAGCACCGCAACGGCGGCGAGCGCGGCAAGCGCAAGCCCCGCGATGAACATGATCCTGGCCTCGGCCGGCCCAAGCACCCTCCTGTTGGCGATCGCGGCCTCGAGCGCGCGGCCGGTCCTGATGAATCCCGCGCCTGCCCGGCCCATGGTGCCGCGGCCTTTCACGCGGGGCTCGTGATGCGGCCTCTTGTGCACCGGGGACGCCGCCCTCCGCCTGCCGAGCACTATCTCGGTCGAATTCGAGAGGTCATCGAGATACATCTCCTGCATGGCGCGCGCGAAATTCTCGTCTTCAGCCATCACGTCGAGCTCGCAGTTGCCAAGCCAGCTCGCGATGTTCAGGTTGCTCGAACCGATCCTCGACCACTTTCCGTCGGCGACCGCGGTCTTTGCGTGGAGCATCGGCCCGTTCCATTCGAATATCCTGATCCCGGCCTCGAGGAGCGGCTGGTATCCCGCCCTGGACACCGCGCGGAGCACCGGTATATCGGTGGTTCCCGGGACCAGGAGCCTCACGTCCACGCCGTCTTCGGCCGCGGACCTGAGCGACTGCACGTACGGGGCGAGGCCCAGGTAATAGGCGTCGGTGAGCCAGAGCGTCTCCCGGGCGGCGGCCGCGATAAGCTGGTCGAGCCTGAAAAGCCCGGCCATATTGGGCATGCTGGCCACGACCCTGAGCATCGCGTCCCCCGAGCGGGGGATCTCTCCTCTGGCAGGAACCTCGTCCGCGGGCAGCGGCACTCCCATGGTCGCCCACACGTCGGCGAAGGCCCGCTCGATATCGGCTACGGCCGGGCCCCCGACCGCGACCCCTGTATCGCGCCACTGCCCGACGGCCTTTTCAGGATACCCGGCCCATTTGCGGCCCACGCACAGGCCCGAAACGAAAGCTACCCTGCCGTCAACCGCGATCATCTTGCGGTGGTCCCTGCTCAGCCAGCCCAGCGGCTGATAGGCGCTCGGCGGATTATAGCAGCGCACTTCGGCCCCGGCCTGCCTGAGCCTTTTCCAGAAACCGAACGATGTCCTGCCGAGCGCGCCAAGCCAGTCGTATATGATCCTTACCTTCACGCCCTGGCGCGCCTTCTCCTCCATCACGGCGGCGAACTCGCGGCCGATGTCGTCGCTGTAGATGATGTAGGATTCGAAATGGATGCTCTTCTCGGCGCGGCGCATGGCATCAAGCCACGCTGGATAGTTCTCGGACGCGTCCCTGAGTATGCGGATGGAGTTGCCCGGGACGAGCGCCGCGCCCGCGGCCCTGGAGAACGCCTGCTCGGTGATCAGCACCGGTCCGGCGCATTCATCGCCGGGCTTCATTATGGATTGCTTCTTTTTCATAGGATTATCAATTCAGTCTTTTCATCAACGCATTCACGATGATCCGGTGAAACGGCCTTACCGGAACAAAATAAATTCTGCCCAGCATGTTGTTGAACCTCACGATCGTCGTCATGTACGCGAACGCGCCGCTCCCGTTTTTTTCGAGCAGGACCGACACGCGGAAATCCAGGTGCCTGTCGCTCTCTCCCATGACTATCTCGTTTTCGTTACGGTCGACGACCTGGAAGATCACGGGCCTGGAACCGGTCTCCTGCCTCGTCACTGAACCGGTTTTCGGCGGCTCGCCGGTTTTAAGGCCGAACGGCTTCACGATCCGGTCCCTGATCCGCAGCAGGAATCCGACCCATGCGGGAAAAGCAAACGCCCGCGCGGTGATCTCGTCCACTGTTTCACCGGACGGCACGCCGACCCGGTATGAATCGCAGTAGTCGACCTTACCGAAACCATTCTGTATGACTGACGCAGCGGGCGCCATATCGAATTTGATCACCTTCTTCATGGATTTCTCCTTGCCGCTCATTCAAGAGACAATTCATACTCCACGATCTCGGACACGATGTAATCCTCGAGCCCAAGCACGCTCACCCTCGCGAACCCTGCGGATTCGTACATTTTTCTCGCGGGGAGGAAAAACGGCGTGTTGCCCGTGGTCACCCTGACCGCTTTCGGGCCGAGCGCCCCGATCATCTTCAATCCGTTCGAAAGCTGCCTTCCGCCCAGGCCCCTGCCCTGGCGTTTCGCGATGATGCAGTTGTGTCCGATGCGCACGTACCCGGGCAACCGCCGGGGATCCCATGTCATGAAGCCCACCGGTTCCCCTTTTTCCGTAGTGATGAACCCGTGGCTTTTAAGAAGAACGGGATTGTCGAAAACGAACCCGTCGAAATCCCTCCATTCGTTATCATAATAGCCGGCCAGTTCGGGAGCGCCGGAATAGGCGTCGGCGAGCATTTCGTAAAGGATTCCCGGAGGGAAGCTGTCTATGGGTCTTGTATCCATATCACTTGGCGCACAGATATACGATGCACCTACTCTGGCGAGAATCCGGGCGCAGGTCAAGTATTTAAAGGGGGGGACGCCGGAACTCATCCGGCGCACGCGAGCCTGAAGGCCGAGTACAGGGAAACGCTCCCGAAGACGATCAGGCACGCTCCGGAGAAGGCGATCAGGAACTTCTGCAGTTTCACGTTGAGCAGCTTCCCGACCCTGCTCACCGCGAACGTCAGGGGAACAAACCAGGCCAGCACGCCGGCTATTATCACCGCGATCACGGCCGGACCGTATTCAACAGCGGCAGGCAATCTGCCGCGCCACAGCAGGAAGAAATTGCCCGCGATCGCGAGCCATCCCAGTATGGTCACCGGGTTCGTCAGCGTAATCAGGATGCCGGAAACAAAAGTGAAAACCGGCCTCGACTGCAGCATGGTTTCGCCAGCGCCGCCGGCCGTATCATGATCTTTCAATCCCCTGATCGTCATTGCCCCGACGACAAGCAGCAGCAGGCCGCAGACGATCCACAGGATCATTTTATTGCGATCGCTATGGACGAAATTCGTCAATCCGTAGTATACCAGGCTGATATAGAAAATATCGGACAGGCGCGACCCGGCGGTGAAAACCAGGCTGTTTCCGAACCCGTACTGCATGGCTCGCTGGCACGCGATCACCGTGACCGATCCGGGCGGGATGGCGACAATGACTCCGAGGGCGAATGCGGAAAGAAAATATTCAAGCAGCATAAACCGATACCGCAGCACTATTGATCCGCCCGCCAGATTGAAGCCGGACCGGAAGCAGGTCAATTACTAAAACGGAACATGCACGTAAAACTCATTATCATGAATGCGGATACCAGGATGATGAAATACAGGAAGGATTTTATTTCCCCGATATCCCTTCCCTTTTTCATGACGAGGCGCCCGAACCTTTCCGAGACCAGCAACAGCGCCGAAGCCAGCAGCAAAAAAACCAGGGCTGAAATCACGCCGATACCCGGCTTCATGTTCTCCATGCCCGTTCCCGCCGAGCGGATGAAATCAAACGCGAACAGCATATTCCAGATAACGACCACGGCAACCGCGTACGGGACCTTCACCGGAAATCCTGACTTTCTGCGCCGTTCTGCGGCCATCTCCGGGTCCGGCCCCGGGGCCATCCCGGCAGACGCAGGGCCGTACACGAAACCGGTATTCCCGATCTCGCCGATAACGTCCTCCGGTTTCTTGAACGACCAGAAGATAACCTTTTCCCTGTAGTTCTTGACCCGGTGCTTTATCCTGATCCCGCGGCCGATCACCGGTATTATCCCGTACGGCTCGATCGAGACGATGTCGCCCGGCCTGAACACGTACCTGCCCATTATGGAAGCGCTTATCTCGAGGCGCTCGCCGTCGACTTTCAGCGAGGCGAAGGGCCAGGACGCGTTCATCATCCCGAACCGCGCGCCCCCCGTGAGCCTGAACTCTTTCGTCTTCTCGCCCGATGCCATCTCCCCGCCTCCCGATGTTCACGCCGCAATTTGACAGCGATTCCCGTTCCAGGTTAAGATTCTCTCATTTCAGCTTCCTGACCCTTTTCCCGATCATTTTCCTGATCTTCGCATATGAAGGAGGAGGCCCGGTCATCACCTCCCTGCCGTCGATGAAAAGCCCGTCAGCGACGCCCCATTTTTCCAGATTGCCCCTGTCAAGGGTATTGATCGCATGAAACACGACCCTTTCCCCGAATTCCTGCGAGGCCCTCCTCGCCCTTTCGTGCACGATGTTCTGCGCAGGGCACCAGCCGTTTACAAACGAGGTCACGGTCACCCTGCCCCCGGTCAATACCGGTTTTATATTGCGCTTCATCCACGCGGGCGGATTCGCACCGTCCGAAAAAGGCTTCCACATCAGCGCGGCTATGCCGTCCCTGTCCGCTTTCCGGTACCCGTGCTTCCTGAACCACGAGGCCTTCATCCACACCGGCAGCATCAGGCCCCAGGCGGCCATGCCCGCGGCTCCCAGAGAGCGCGCGTCCTTTTCGGCCGCATTCAGCAGCACTGTTCCCAAACCCTTTTTCTGACGGTTGCCGATGCCCTGTTTGTGGCCGTGGACCCAGATGCAATAGATGAAATACAGGTTCCTGCCGACGACGAACGATTCCTCGACCGGAAGGTACTGGATCATTCCCGCAAGGCTTCCGTCGTCGTCGACCGCAAGCTTCACGCGCAATCCCCTGGTCTTCATCTTTTCATACCAGACCGATTTATGCGGCCCTGACTCCTTCATCTCATCGGACCAGTCTTCGAGACAGTGAAAATACGTCGGCCTGTTGTGCTCGTCCAGATCGATTATCCTCATAGGACCTCCTGCATGTGAAGGACTGCTCGTTGCCGTGAATCAATCCGGCTTCGCCGTCAGCGACGCGATGGGATCGGAGAACACGCCGGCTTTTTTCATATGCGGCCGCTTTCACAGTAAATAACCCTTCTCAAGCGCGTCCGCGAGCTTTCCCATTATCCGAACCGCCGGCGCGCCGTCTATCACGTCATGGTCCACGAGGACCGTCACGGGCAGGTACTCCCGCACCGAGACACGGCCGTTCTTCACGCCGGGCTTTTTGTTGACCGAACTTATCGCGAAGCAAAGCGGGTGGATGCTCTTCGGGACGATCCAGCCGTTTACCCTGCCGACCATGCCTACCGACGTGATCATGACCGTGCCCATCATTTTTTTGACAAGCGCCGGCCTTGACAGCACGATCCTCCAGATCGACCTGCGCATGAAACCGGGAAGCGCATAGTACAGGCTCATCGCCAGCTTCCGGGGTCCGCCGCCGAGCACGTAATCCCCCTCGTCTCTGATCGGCTGCTCCTTTGCGGCCAGTATCTCCCGATGAATGTCCGAGACGCTCTTGCCGTTCGCCCCGCGAACGACATACGGCACCGGAACCTTCTCGCCGCCGATCTCCCTCTCGACCGCAATCGAGATGTCGACATCGCCGAACGTGATTATTTTTCTTTTGCCCTTTCGCGCGCCGTGCACCAGCGGATGTTCGCCGGCGATGTCGCCCACGCATTTGATCAGCCACGCGGTGAACGAAATGTTCTCATGCTTCTTCTTTAAAAGCGCGATTCTCTTTCTCGCATCGGTGACGTCGATCTCGATCAGGCCGATCACGTGGTGCTTCGACATGCTTATCCTGCCGACATCGACCGTGGCGATGCGGCTCTTGGGGTGGGTATGGATGGCATAGTCGCGCTTCATGGATTGCAACTCAATGTCTTGCGTCAAGGTACTTCAATAAAAAAAGCGCTTTCCCTTCGGATTCATCCAGGATGCACTTTTCAAACCCGCAGTCTTCATAAAAATTTATGGCGTTCCTGTTCATCTCCTGGACCTCGAGCGTCAGCTTGCAGCAATCCAGGTCCATGGCTTTCTCTTCTATCCTCTGGATAAGCTTTTTGCCTATTCCCCTGAGGCGGTATTCCCGCATCACGGTAAAGTCGTGGATATTGATCAGCGGGCGCGCATAGAACGTCGAGAACCCCAGGAAGCAGATGGCCATTCCCGCGTACTTTTCATCGGCCGATGCGAGGAACACCATCGCTGTCGGGATCTTCATCATTTCGGGTATAAGCTCCTGTAAAACGTTTTCAGGCAGGCCGCGTTTGTATCCCTGCAGGTCCATGGCATAAACGTTCAGCAGTTCGATGATCGCTGCGCCGTGCTCCGGATTTTTCAGGTCTGCTTCATCAATTCGTATGTTCATGCGTTATCTCCCGTGTAAAATCAGGCGATTCACATCTGCATGATTATTGTATTGCATCTGTCGCATTTGTACAATACATCCGCTCCCTGAAGTATTACATTGTTCCGGTTTTGAAAAGCTCTTTTTATTCATACCGGAGATGGAACAATGAAAAAAATTCTTTTATCTGTTTTTCTTTTACCCTGCGCCATGGTCCTGGCAGGGTGCGACGACGGAGGCACCGATGCCGAATCGGCCAGGAAAATTTCAGGCACCATCACCTATATCGACAGTGGCGGCCATGACTGTGACCTGGGAGGACGTACCGGCATCCTCGGTATCGATGATGATGAAGAATTGGACGACGATACTCCATTGAAGACCTGGAGCCTGACATGGGCGACTGGATCAACTTTTATTTACAGCGTGGACATATCGGGCCTGGAAGACGGGGAGTACTATGTTTTTTTCAACATGTACAACGAAACTTCCTGCTGGGTTTATGGATATTACAACGATACGCCGGACGATCCGTTCTTTACGAAAGACCCTGTCACCGTTGAAGATGGCGCGGTAATAGACATCGAGATCGATGTCACCTGATCCATGACGAACCACTGCCTTTATGTCTGATCATTGCGTACAGGGTTTCGAGTTCCATGCGGGTTTTTTATCAAGGGACTCATCGATCGACAGGAAGACGGCGTAATCAACGCGCCTAATCAGGTTCATGTATGTTTTCGGCAAAGCGCCTGGAAAGTCTTGCCGCGATTCCATGGTAATCAGGCATTATTTTCCGGGGGCTGCAGCCGGCGTATTTTTTAAACTCCCTTATTGCATGGGCCTGGTCATAATATCCCAGGGAGTACAGTTTTTTCACCAGACCGACCCTGTCGTCCGATACGAGATAATCGAAAAGCTTGGTGAATCGCGTGATTTCGGCGTATTGTTTGGGAGTCAGGCCGGTCACGGTTTTAAAACGACGCTGAAGCGTCCTAACTGTGATGCCGAGCATGCCTGCAAGCGAAGACATGTCGATGTCGTGCACCGATTTTTTTATGATTTCAGCCGCGTCCCGGACGGTCTGCTCAGGTCCTGAATCGCGGCCGATGCCCAGCGTCTCAAGTAAATCCTCGAGCAGAACGGCCATTTGCCCTTCGGAACATCCGGCATTCAGTTTCTGCGCGAGATCCAGGGCCTTTTCAGCTGTTTCATCAC
>JAKLIV010000148.1 GCA_022709405.1 Spirochaetota bacterium | reverse complement strand
TCCTGCGAGCCCGAAACGTCGACCAGCAGCACGACCGAAAGCTCGCGCTCCTCGACGAACTCCTTGACGAACAGGTGGTTCATGCGCGCCGAAACGTTCCAGTCGATGCTCCTGACGTCGTCGCCGAAATTGTACTCCCTGACGCTGTCGAACGAAAGGCCCATGCCCTTGAAGGCCGAATGGTATTCGCCCACGAAAAGCGAGTTGAGCTTCTTCCGCGACTGGAGCTTGATCTTTTTCAGCAGGCCCAGCTCACGCGGTTCCAATCAGGGCACCTCCACCGAATCGAAGAGCAGCCTGACCACGTCGTCGGGCGACTTGCCGTCGGCCTCGGCCTCGTATGAAAGGATTATCCTGTGGCGAAGAACGTCGGCCCCGATCTCCTTGATGTCGTCAGGCGTGACGAACCCGCGGCCCCTCATGAACGCGATGCAGCGCGAGGCCTTCATGATCGCGATCGACGCCCTGGGGCTCGCGCCGAACTCGATGTATTTTTTGAGCTCCTTGCGCGTCGGCCGTCTCGTCTGGCCGACCAGGGTGACGATATATTCGATGAGCTTGTCGTCGATGTAGATCGAGTCTATCAGCCCGGCCTTTGCCGATATTTTGTCCGGGCTGATCACCGGTTGAATTTTATCTAAGTCGATCTCCCTGAACCGGGTCAGTATGCCGAGCTCCTCGTCATAGGTCGGATAATCGACCAGCACCTTCATGAAAAAACGGTCGAGCTGCGCCTCGGGAAGCGGATAGGTCCCCTCCTGCTCGATGGGATTTTCGGTCGCGAGAACCATAAAGGGATAGTCGAGGGAGTAAGTCTCGTCGCCGATGGTGACCTGCTTTTCCTCCATGGCCTGGAGCAGTGCGGACTGGACTTTTGCCGGAGCGCGATTGATCTCGTCCGAAAGCAGCAGGTTGGTGAAGATCGGGCCTTTCTTGGTGAAGAAATCGAGCTCTTTAGGATTGTAGATGCGGGTCCCGATCAGGTCCGCGGGAAGCAGGTCCGGCGTGAACTGAATCCTCCTGAACCCCGTGTCGATGGCCCTGGAGAACGCCCGTACGGTAAGAGTCTTGGCCAGGCCCGGGAGCCCCTCGAGGAGAATATGGCCCCCCGAAACGAAGGTGATGATGATGCGCTCGACGAGCTTTTCCTGGCCGATGACGACTTTCGACATTTCGCTCTTGATGGCCCCGATGAAGCCGTTCTCGGCTTTTACTGCTTCGGTGATCTTTTCGATTGCGGCGTAATCCATAGGTGAAACTCCCTGCATTCAGATTTATCGTTTCAAAGAAAAATATTCAAGATACGTCTGATTTTTTTGTCCACTAAAAAATGGCTGAAACCGGCATTTCGCCCGATGCTGATTAGTGTGACGAGCGGATGATTTTTGTTACAGGCATGGAATAAGAATTTATTAAATAGAGTTTCCCTTATGGTATTGACAGAAAAATGGCGGCATTGAAATATGAAAACTCAGCAAATAATAATGAGTATGACCTAAAAACCAGGATCATTATAAGAGGTACAATTCCATGCGGGCAAATCCACATTAAATCGCAATCATACCGGCATACATAAAAATACAGTACAGCATAAAGACCAGGCCGGGCCGCAAGCCCGGGACGAGGACTAACGGTATGATCAACGATTTGAGCAGCTTTTTCATATTTTTCGGCGGATTCATGTCCTGGACCATCGCTCTGGGACTCATGATAGAGAAAGACAAAAAGACGTTTAATTACCTCTTTACCGCGACCATGTTCTGCCTGGGGGCGCTCCAGATCCTTGACGGCATGTTCGTTTCGGGCAAATTCGCCGAATACTCCTATCTGATATTCTGGCACCTGCCCTTCATCGCCTGGCTCGGGCCCCTGTTTCTCCTGACCTTCAAATCCGCCAATGACGATGCATTCAGGCTGAGGCCGGTCGACTATCTCCATTTCATCTGCGGGATCGTCGCGATCCCCTTCATGGTTCCGCTTTTCACCATGGATGTCGCTACCAAGATGTCTTTCATCATGGAAGCCCCGTATTTTGCGGGCAGCACCCCCCTTCTCAAACTGTACTCATGGCTGCTCATGGCGGTCATAGTCAACCTGGCGGGGTATCTCATATATTTCGTCAGGGAATGTTTTTTCATGCTGGACTACAGGCTGATCAGGAAAAAAAGCATATCCCCCTACCTCATGATCGTCATGCTCATCCTTTTCCCTCTCGAGATCATTTTTTTCGGAAGTGTTATCGCCATGACCGTGTTCGGAGGACTCCATTCGCTGTATTTCAGCGTTGTCCAGGCCCTGACCGCGGGTTCATTCCTCGTGACCCTGTTCATATTCATCATGGACAAGAAAGAGATAAATTTTTTCAAGCTCCTGAATATGCAGATTGAAGAAAAACGCCATGAAGACTCCAGGACCAAAAACCTCGATGTGGCCCTGATAGTTTCGGACATACGTTCGCTGATGGAGGAGGAAAAGAGATTCTGCGACGAGGACCTTTCGGTGAACGGCCTGGCCGGGGAGCTCGAAATAGAGCCGTACCAGCTTTCCAAGATCATCAATGAAAACTTCGGCAGAAATTTCAACTGCTTCATCAATGAATACCGGATCGGGGAAGCCAGGAAAATGCTCCTCGCCGAAAGGAGCCGCACGATAATCTCGGTGGCTTACGCCGTGGGATTCAATTCAACCACGGTCTTTTACGAATGGTTCAAGAGGATCACGGGCGTATCCCCGAAGCAATACCGGGACAGGAACAAACAACCGGAAGATGCGCCCGCCGAAGAGGTGATCGGCAATTGAAGGTTTTTCCGGATGATCAGAATCCGTCGTATGTCTTCTTGTCCTTCTGAAGCTGCTCCTCTTCCTTGACCTTGCGCTCATGAAGCTCCTTGGCCTCCTTGCCGCGAATATCGAGGTAGTGCACCTCGACAACGCACGGGATCATGACCTGGTTGCGGCAGTAGTATCCCTCCCAGAGCATGACCCTGTACTGCCTGTCGAAGAACCAGCGCGCGACCAGGAAGCGCTTGTCCGAATCGTAATACTCCTCGTTGATGAAATCGTTCGGCTGGCCGTATGATTCGACGAGCCTGCTTTTCACCTTGGATATCTCGCCGTATTTCAGCGCCACGTTGATCTTGTACAGCACCTTTACATGGTTGAAGTACAGGGCCGCAGTCACCATCCCGTCGGAGGTGATATCAAGCTCGATGTCCCCGCTCGACAGGTACTTGACCCTGTTGCCCGAATACTGCGAGGTGAGAATCCCCTTGACCTCATCGAAGGTCTGGCCGAGTTTGAACTCCTTGTAGCCGATACTGGAAGCGCCGCGCCCGGGAATGGATAGGACTAATATGAACAAGGAAAGAATGAATAGAGCTGATTTTTTCATATACCCTCCATCGAATATACTCATATGATTGCCTCACGATACAGGGCCCCCCATCCCCCTGAGGGGGCGCAAGAATTATACCATCAATCCACGGTGCTCTCGTCCTTTGAGCCGGACGATTTTTGCTTCATGCTTTTCGCGGCGCCGGCCGGGGCAAAATCCTTCGCCGAGGCCAGGATCGACCTGACGTCCTCGCCTTTCTTCACGGCCTTGAGCGCCCTGAAGAAATCCACCGCGGAGGAGTAGACCGCCTCGTCGACGCGCTCGCGTATCTTCGCATTGGTCCTGTATTCATCGAGCATCGCGTCCTTGAACGGCTTGTGTATCTTCTTCATGTCGCCGCCCTTGATGCCCTTCTCGGCGCAGTAGTCCTCCATCTTTTTCCACAGCTCGGCCGAAATCCCCTTCGAGGGGTCCTTCTCGTACGAGGCGCCCTTCTTGACCGCCACGCCGGTCTCGTCGGTCACGATGCCCCACGTCACGTTCTGCCAGTTGGTGCCGACATTGGCTTTAAAGATGCCGTCAAGGTAGAACTTGCCCACCTCCTCGATCGGGGTGCCCGTGGTGCCGTGCTGGGCGATGCCCACGCCCCACGGCCTCATCGCTTCGTACGTGTGGCGGCTGAGCTCGAGGTCGATCTCTCCCCTGACGTTGCCATGGGTAGTGCCGTTGTTGATCGCGATGAGGTCGGGACACAACCCGGCCTTCGCCAGGGCCTCGACCAGTGTCACAGCCTCGGCAACGGTGGAGTTGCCCTCCTTGCCGCCGATCTCGCCAACCTCGGACTCGTACATGAGCCCCGCCTTCACCACCTGTTCGCACAGCAGCATGCTGATGGCGATATTCTGGTCCATGGGCAGAAACGAGACATCGATCGAAAACGATCCGTACCCGGCCGCTATTGACGCGCGGATAACCTCGTCGGCCTTGTCGAACGCAGCCCTGGTCGCCTTCTGCACCGTGGTATGATCGCGATGCACGGTGAACGGCGTGGCCTTTTCGCCGGCGTTGCCCATCTCTTCGTTGATGCGGACCACGGTCCTGATGAACGCCGCGGGATCCATGCCGCAATATCCTCCCGACATATCGCTTTCAGAAAGCGCGAGCTCGTAGAACACCGGGGCGTCGAGCTCCATGGAGGCTTTCACGATCCCGGGAATGGCGATTTCGTGCCTCGTATTGACCGCCATGGCGACCCAGTTGCTGCCTTCTTTCATCGCGGACCCGATGATGTGCTTGCCGTTTACCTGTAAAACCTTCGAGGAGGGGAAGGCTTTCTTGAAATTGTCTGGGAGAGCGCTTATCAGGGACATAGATACCTCGTCAAAATAGGTTGAAATGTTTAATTATCGATCCGGCGAGCTGCAACTTGATTATCATCCGGAATATGCTTGATTCTACAGGCGGGTAGTGTATTTTCAAGCTAAAAATTGATTATTCCCTCAGGGAGGAGCCCATGTCGTATATCACCGCCCTTGCCGTTCTCAGCATGATCATCCTGGTCCACGAATCGGGTCATTTCATGGCCGCGAGGGCCTGCGGTATAAAAATTCGGATATTTTCGGTCGGATTCGGCCCGGCGCTCGCAAAAAAGCACATCCGCGGCACCGAATTCCGAATATCGCTTTTCCCCATAGGGGGATACGTGCTCCCCGACATCCGCGACGAGAAGGAGTTCTTCGCCATATCGCCGCTCAGGAGGATCGTTTTCTCGATCGGCGGGCCTGCCGGAAATATTGCGGCCGCAATCGCGATTCTTTCCGCAGCCGACATGATCGCCCATGGATTCACTCCCGGCGGAACCGTACTGGGACCGATACAGGCGGCGCTGTCTTTTTTCAGCCATTATTTATCTGCGATACCCGGGATGTTCTCGAATCCTGAAAAGCTTTCCGGGATTGTCGGCATCGTTTCACAGGGAGGCGGCTTCATCGGCGGGGATTTCATGAAAACGCTCGCATTCGCCGCGATGATGAACATGAACCTCGCCCTTTTCAACCTGCTTCCGTTCCCGGTGCTCGACGGAGGAAAGATACTGCTGTACCTGCTCGAGAAGGCGAGCCCCAGGACCGTGAAACTGCATCTGCCGATCAGCCTCGCATCATGGGGGATTATCGTCCTCCTGACGGTCTATGTAACGGTCATGGACATCGTCAGGCTGGCCTGATCAAATACGTCATGCAAGGCAGGCCGCATAAACGCCGTGAACCTTCAATTCTTTTCGGCCCGTAAACCCGCTATGTGCTTCACCTGGGCGGTGAGGTTAATCAGGTAGGCGTTGCGCTCCTGGCGGATGGTGCCCTTCTGGTCGTATTCGATCGAGGCGATCTTCTCTATGGCCCGGTCGACGTCGCCGTTCACGCTGTCGAGGTAGTCCTCGAGCTTTTTGCGGTGTTCGAAGGTGGCGATGCGGCTGCGCTCGAGAAAATCGGCGGCGTCGTCGCCGGTGTATATCCACGCATGCCCCATGCCGAAAAGCTTCGGCTTCAGGGAGATCATCTTCTCCAGAGATGCCAGGTAATCGTCGTAGGAAGACAGAAACTCGACCAGCACTCCGCCTTCGGGAGAATCCTCGACGTACCCGATCGACTCGCCCGGGAAGAGCATCCCGGCCTCGGGAAAATAAAACGCCAGCGAGTCCCTGGTGTGCCCCGGGACCTCGTACACATTGCAGGTCAGTCCGCCGAGATCGAAGACATCCCCTTCCCTGAGGATATGGTCGAGCTCGACCGGTTCCAGGCGCACATCCTCGCCGCCGGTGAACTGTCCGAAGAGCGGGCGCTGTATCTCGCTCAGGCGGGTCATCTGCTCCAGAACGGATTCTTTTTTCAAAAGCCCGGCGACGCGCTCATGCCCTCCGGTCCGCACGCCGGGAATCATTCTCCTGAGATAGGGCATGGCGCCCAGGTGATCGTAATGGGAATGCGTCACGAACAGGTAATCGAGCTTTTCGCGGCCGCCCAGAATTTCATCGAGCGACTTCGCATACAACGGGCCGAAAAGGTTTATACCCGCGTCGATCATCATCGATTTTTTCGATCCCCTTACCACGTAAGACGGATAGATCGCGTTTCCGGCTACTGACAGGTATTCGTTTATCCGGCCGTTGGCGTACTGTTTCATCTGAATCCTCCAGGAGAATATCTGTTTTTCATAAATACTGTGCGTGTCAATTATTTTTGTAACATGGCTTCCCGGTCGCGGCCTTATAGGTCAAGTACAGACGGGTCACAGATTTTTTCATAAAACACCTCCTCCTCAAATGAAAAATGCCGCCCACAAGGCGGCTTTTTCATCTTTATGCTGCTGTCTTCAGGCGGTATTACAAAAATACCTCGACTCCCCTGCTTTTCAGGTACTCCTTGACCTGCCGGATGCTGAAGGTGCGGAAGTGAAACACCGAGGCCGCGAGCAGCACCTGCGCCCCGCCCTTGACGACGCCGTCGTAAAAATGCTCGAGCTTCCCCGCGCCGCCCGAAGCGATGACCGGGACCTTTACCGCGTCGGCGACCGCCCTGGTGAACTCGAGGTCATAGCCCGCGAGCGTGCCGTCGCCGTCCATGCTCGTGGGAAGAACGCAGCCGACCCCCGCGCCGTTGCACGCCTTCGCCCACTCGATCGCGTCCTTGCCGACCGGCTTCGTGCCTCCCGAGACGACCAGCTCGAATCCCGATTTCATCGCCGCATTGCGCTTCGCGTCGATCGCTATGGTTATCCTGCCAGGGCCGAACTTTTTCACGGCCTGCGCCATGAGCGAGGGCTCCTTTACCGCGGCGCTGTTCATGGACACCGAGCTTGCTCCTGCGGACAGGACCAGGTCGATATCCTCGAGGCTGTTTATGCCGCCCCCGACCGTCAGGGGAATGCTGATCACCGAGGAGACCTGCCTGACCCACTCGAGCCTGGTCTTGCGGTTTTCGAGCGTCGCTGCTATGTCGAGCATGGCGAGCTCATCGGCCCCCTCGGCCTGATAAAATGCGGCGTTTTCGGCCGGGTCTCCCGCGTCCCTGATATTGACGAAATTCACGCCCTTCACGACCCTGCCGTTTTTCATGTCAAGGCACGGCATGATTTTAATCTTTCCCATGATATCCTTCCTCTCCGATGTTTGTTGAACAATATATTGGATCCGGAGGCTGCGCCCCCGGACGCAGGTTCATGCACCCCCGATAATCGACTCTATGCGCGACTTCAGGGCCGCTGTTTCCCTGAGGGTTTCTTTGATGAACGAATCGGCCCCGGCCAGCGTATTGACATCCGAATAATCGGGGATTATCCTGACGCCCCTTTCGTCGTCGCGCTGCTTTGACCTGAACGTGCCGTCCGCCACGATGTCGAGTATCGCGACGAGACGCTCCAGGTTTTTCTTGACTCCCCTGGCGCCGTATCCCTCGGCCGCGATGACCCTGCGGGCGTGCTCCCATTCACGGTCGTCGGACGGTTTTTCACATATGCCTTCAAACCCGGGAGAACCCGGTTTTGCGCCCACTGCCGTGATCCGGTCAAGCATCTTCATCAAACCGTAATATTCGATGTACAGATCGTAGGCGTCGATCCCGTTTTTTCTGCTTTGCTCCGTAAGAAAATTCTTGCCGAGGCCGGGAATCTCGCCCTCACCGTATATTTCCTTGACGCGGCCGGCATTCTTCAGCGCGCTCCTGGCGCCGATCATCATGTCGACTATTTCGGGCCTGAACACATCGAAGGAAAAGGCCGACCTGCGCGCCTTGTTCCGTTTCCTGTACTTGCCTTCGTTTCTTCTCACCGAATAGATGTTGTTCGCGAGCACCCATCCGGGAAATATTTCGTTGAACGATGGCGGCACGCCCGGGGCTTGCGACGCCGGCTTGTTTATCAGCGAAAACGGGAACCCTATCCTCTGCGGGAGAGTGTCCACACCGGTGGCGATGATCGAATACGGCGCGCCTGTGAAATCCGAGGGGAACTTGATATTGGTCCCGAGCCCGAAGAATACCCCTTCTCCGCACCAGATCTCCTGGTCGGGCGACTTCGAGGTGTGGTTCGAACCGATGTTCGCGCCGTACGCCACGTTTCCCTTTCCCTCCGGCCAGATCCCGGCGATGAGCATGGACTGGTGGTGGAACCCGACAAACGGGCCGAGCAGGCAGGATGTCACCTCTCCCTCGGCCACCCCCGTGTTCGGGCCCAGGATGCTCATCGTGACCTTGCCGTGCCGCTCGACGTGCGAATGCTCGCACAGCACCGACTTGTCGACGATCGCCATGGAGGTGACCTCGCTCCCCCACTGGATGCACGAATCGGTCACGAAAGCCCCATGTCCGATCCCGGTCTTCTCATCCGCGGTCGCGAGCACCGTCGAGTTTCTCACCAGGGTCGCCCCGATGACCGAAACGAAATCCCCGATAAACGAATCTTCAACGGTCCCGGTGTTCCTGACCACCGCGTTCTTTCCGATATATCCCGAAGGCGCAGTAGATCTCTCGACGTACCGCGCGATGAATTCCCTGTATTCGTCCAGCAGCTTTTTGTCCGCCCTGTTCTTCGCCACCGCCTCGGCGACCGGAACGGTCAGCTCGGCGTATGAGGCGACCTCGCGCCCGCCGGTCTCGTTGCCGACCGCAATCTCGATTCCGTTGCCGAACGAGCAGTTCCCCGACGCGGATATCGAACCGTTGTTTGCCAGCACCGCCCCGTCCATCACCACGCAGTTTGACACCGCGCCCGCATCGTGCAGCGAGCAGCCGCTGCCGATCTCGCAATTGATCACGGTGCTCCGGCAAATCCCCTGCGGAAGCCCCAGCGAGCCGGGAGTTCCGGACGCGGTCCCGTCGAACCTCCCCAGCCTGCATTCCCCGTAAAACGAGCTCGAGAAAATCGCGGCCGGAGTGAAATCCCCGGCGACCAGCACCGCGGCCCAGTTGTCCGAAACATTGCCCTGCTCTTTCAGCATGCGGATTTCATCGTCGCGCAGGCTCCTGACGTCGTTTCCGAACAGCCTGCTTCTGGATTTATCGTTCTTCAGCAGCTGAACGCTTTTGAGAAAGGATGATTCATCGATCACGCCGCCTGTAAGCTTCTTGAGGTTTGTTGACATGGCCGCCTCTTCCCGGAAATGATTTATCTGCCTATCTTCTTCTGCACCAGCTTCTTGTTGTCCCTGACCCAGTTGTAGTACTCGGTGCGCGTAAGCATCGAGGCCGCCTCTTCGTCGAGGACCACCGTGGCATGGCAGTGCAGCTGCAATGCCGAAGCGGTTATCATCGAGGTGACCGGGCCTTCGATGAACCTGGCGCAGACATCGGCCTTCTTTTTGCCGTTGGCGATGAGCAGTATTTTCTTCGCCTCGAGTATGGTCCCGATGCCCATGGTGATGGCGAAGCGCGGGACGTCCTCCATTTTCTTGAAAAACCGCGCGTTGTCTTCAATGGTTTCCTTATACAGGGCCTTGACCCTGGTGCGGCTCGCGAACGAAGAGCCCGGCTCGTTGAATGCGATGTGGCCGTCGCGGCCGATGCCGAGTATCTGCAGGTCGATGCCCCCCGCTTCCTTGATTTTCCTCTCGTACCATTCGCAGAATATCTCCGGGTCGTTCGTGTTACCCTGCGGGACAAAGACCTTTGACGGATTGATGTTCACGTGATCAAAGAGGTTTTCTTTCATGAAATGGTTGTAGCTGTTCTCGTGCAGCGGATCCAGGCCGACATATTCGTCGAGGTTGAACGTGGTTATCTTCGAAAAGTCAAGCCCCTCCTTATTGTAAAGCTTGACCAGCTCCTTGTATGTCCCGACCGGAGTGTCTCCTGTGGCGAGCCCCATGGTGAGGTCGAATTTCTTCTTGACTTCTCCGGCGATGATCTCGGCGGATATTCTGCTCATCTCATCGTAATTTTTCGCGATTACCACTTCCATAAAACCCTCCACGAGTTAATTGACGGATTACCGGAGACGGGGATATGTCGACGCTCCGCATGCAAAGCCGCATGAAGCGGCAGTTATAGTCGCCCGAAAACGCCGTACAGGCAAGCTTTTTTCAGTTTTACGGATATTTTTTCAGCGAGCGGATGTCCGGACGATCATGATAAGAGGGTCACGGATTGACGCGAGCGGCAGCCTTCTCGAACGCCTCGAGAGTATGCAGCATCAGGCTGGCGATCGTCATGGGCCCGACCCCT
>JAKLIV010000147.1 GCA_022709405.1 Spirochaetota bacterium | reverse complement strand
TCGACCTGGCCAGCCATCCGAGAAGGAACCCTATGAGTATCATGATGACCGTCCTTCTGCGGCCGTAGATGATCATGACCGTGCCCAGCGTTGCGGTGATGAAATAGGTCGCGTACGCCAGGGCTACGGTTATGATCACGGCCATGGGATTGTTCAGGTGCAGTGCCACGTATCCCGGAACCACCATGCCCCCGGCCGCTATGCCCAGGACCTCGGAGAATACCAGGCTCACTGCAAGACCCAGACTTATTGAAAGTGTTATCAGCTCTTCCATTACACCGCCTCCTTCCGACGAACGTTCGACCTGTTCCTGAAATACCTGATTATCTCGAGGCCCGGACCGGCGGTATTGCCGACACCCATGACCATCGATCTCTCGCCGCAGTGATTCACTATCTCTTCAAAAATCGCTTCGGTCGGCATTCCTTCGGCGTTGATGAACAGGGAAGGGTTTGCGCCCGCCCTGATTGCGTACTTGAGCAGGAAATACGAACCAGACCCGACCAGAATATACCGGTCGGGTTCGTGCCAGAGCGGCAGGTGCTCTCCAAACTGGCGCGACCGGTCGGGTCTGTCGGCCCGGCAGTTTATGACCATGATCCTGTCGCCGATGTCCCTGTGTTTTTCGAGCGCCATTTCCCAAATCTGCCCGGTCGACTCCGGGTCGTTTGCCGCGAAGCCGTTCACGAAGTGGATCGTCTTTCCGAAAAAATCCACTCTCACGTCGTCCATGGCCCCGGGATCCGGGCCCGCGTCCTGCATCCCCCTGAGGGCCTTGTCGCGTGGAACGCCCAGCGCGACGCAGACTTTCAGCGCCAGCGCGATGTTGTCGGGGTGCTCCACGTACCCGAAATCCGACAGTTCTGACTCGCTTATTGCGCCGATCTCATCTTCGGAAACGACCGTGAGCCCGGTTTTCCTGTCCGAACAGACTTGCGAGAAAAGCGGGAGATAATCTCTTTCACAGGTGAAGAGCGAGGTTCCGACAGGGGTAGTGCCCAGGATCGCCAGCGCGACGTCTTTTTCCTCCGGCCCCATTATTTCGAGGTGGTCCTCTCTCACGTTGGTGATGACGCCGTGGGTCGATCTGACGAGCTTGAGCTCGCACAGCGACTGGAGGTACGGCTGCAGCGCCATGCACTCGATGACGAGAGCGCGGGCGTTGTTCCTCGCCGCGAATGAGACCACTCGCAGCTGCTCGATGATGTTCGGCTTCGAGGGCCGGTACACGGGGATTTCGTGCCCGTCGGGCAGGATTATCCTGGGCAGCGTCCCGGTCGTCTTGGCGAACGAGTTAATTCCTCCCGCGTTCAGGCCAGCGGCGATGAGGCGGGTCACCGATGACTTTCCCCTGGTCCCGTTCACGTGAATGCGGATGGGTATCTTTTTCAGGTTGCGGACATGGACGGCGTATTCGGCGACGCCGGCGATGACAAGAACCAGGAGCGTTACCGCGATGATCGTCATGCTGTTCATTTTGCTACCGGGCAAGCAGGGGCAAGGCTAACAGCACGGATTATTTTTTGCAACAATTTTGCGGTCTGCGAGGGAGTCGGGTTCAGTGTAAAATGTACTTGAACAGCAGGTCGATTCTGCCGCGTTTTATCAGGGCCCGTCCCGAGTATTTCATGACCTCGCGGATTTGAGTGCGGTATCCCGGCCTGTAGCAGGGTTGGGGGCACTTTCTGCATGCCGGCTTCGGGTCAAGAGGGCATATGACGCGCATTGAAGCGCCGTACACGAGAAGATCCCGGCACTGTGCGCACAGGCGGATTTCAAGAGGGTTGACGTATTCACCGACCTTGCCGGTCGCATGAACCATTTCTCTGGACCGGCGCGGGTGCATGTCCTCGCACCGGGTCTTGACGAACTCCGCGAGAATTTCGATGTCCGCCCTGATTTTTCCGCCGGGAGGTTTTTGCCCGAAACGTTTCATGGCCTAAAGCAGTTCTCCCTTTATCGACGCCACGTATTCCCTGACCATCAAGGGCTTTTTGGCCTTCTGCATCGCCTGCTGGAGTATCATGCCCACTCCGCCGCAGCAGGGAACTTCCATGCGCACTAACGTGACTGAATTTATCTCGTGCATCGAGAGTATGGCCGCGAGCTTGTCCACATACTCGTCGATATACGGATCGAGTTTCGGGCAGAAGTTGATGACGATCCTGCCCCTGATGAAACGCTCGTGAAAGCCTGCGTACGCGAACGGCGCGCAGTCCGCTGCGAGCAGCAGGTCTGCTCCGTCGAAATATGGGGCCGCCGGATTGACGAGTTTCAGCTGCACCGGCCACTGCCTGAGCTCCGATTCGGCGGGGGCCGTTGCGGGTGCGGCGGCATGGCCGGTCCGCCTCCGCATGTCGACCGCCGCCGATCCCGGGCAGGAATGGACCCCATGTCCGGCGCGCAGTTGCGCGGCGGGCAGCGGGACGCCCTTTTCACGCAGAAATTCCCGGGCTGTTTCGAGAAGGGCGGTCTCGCCGTGCTCCTCGAGGTGCTCGAGATGGGCCCTGATAACGACCTCTCCCTGCTTCACGATGGTTTCCATGACCCTGTGCTCGTCGTAGGGTTCGGCCTCGCGCTCTTCGATCGATATGGCGCCGACCGGGCATGTCCTGATGCAGGCGCCGAGCCCGTCGCAAAAGAGCTCGCTCACGATGGTTGCTTTGCCGTCGAGTATCTGCAGTGCGCCCTCGGGACAGTCGGGCACGCACAGGCCGCATCCGTTGCATTTTTCCCGGTCGATGGCGATGATTTTTCTTTTCATTGTTTGACTCCTTGATTATGATGCTGCGCGCCCGTCGGGGCGCGCAGCCTGTCGCGTCATTTTCCCTGCATCATTTTTTCGATGTCTTCCTTCACGCTCCCAGTCGGCGCGATGTTGAATTTCTCGACCAGGACTTTCGCCACACCCGGAGAAAGGAACGCGGGGAGGGTGGGCCCGAGCCTTATTCCCTTGAATCCGAGTGCGAGCAGGGCGAGAAGCACGGCAACCGCCTTCTGCTCATACCAGCCGATATCGAACGAAAGCGGCAGCTTGTTCACGTCATCCAGCCCGAATATCTCCTTGAGCTTCAGGGCTATCACCGCGAGCGAGTATGAATCGTTGCACTGTCCGGCGTCGAGCACCCGCGGGATTCCGCCGATGTCGCCGAGCGCGAGCTTGTTGTAGCGGTACTTGGCGCAGCCGGCGGTGAGTATGACGGCGTCGCCTGGCAGCTCCTTCGCCACATCGGTGAAGTATTCGCGGGATTTCTGCCTGCCGTCGCACCCTGCCATGACCACGAAGCGCCTGATCGCGCCCGATTTGACCGCGTCGACGACCTTGTCGGCGAGCGCGAAGACCTGGTCGTGCGCGAATCCGCCCACGATTTCACCGTTTTCGATTTCGGTCGGAGAAGCGCATTTTTTTGCGAGCTCGATGACCGCCGAGAAGTCCTTCTTCCCGCCGGGCCCGCGGTCCGGGATATGCTTCACGCCCGGGTAGCCCGCCATGCCGGTGGTGAATATCCGGTCGCGGTACGAATCTTTTACCGGAATGATGCAGTTCGTGGTCATGAGTATCGGCCCGTTGAAGGATTCGAATTCGGCCGCCTGCTGCCACCACGCCCCGCCGTAGTTGCCGGCGAAGTTGGCGAATTTCTTGAACGCAGGGTAATAGTGGGCCGGGAGCATTTCGGAGTGGGTATAGACATCCACCCCGCTGCCCTTCGTCTGTTCGAGCAGCTCCATGAGGTCCCTGAGGTCGTGGCCCGAGATCAGGATGCCGGGGTTCTTTCTCACACCGGTGCTCACCTTCGTGATCTCGGGACTGCCGAAAGCCGAGGTGTTGGCGCTGTCGAGCAGGGCCATGATCCTGACCGCGCAGTCCCCCGCCTGTAAAACAAGGCCGGTCATCTCGTCTGCGCCGAGGTCTTTCGCCGTCGACGCGAGGCCTTTGATCATGAAATCATAGATTGACTGGTCTTCCTTTCCCAGGACATGGGCGTGATGGGCGTACGCAGCGATCCCCTTGAGCACGTAGATGAGGAGCTCCCTGAGCGATCTCGCGTCTTCGTTCTCCGTAGAAAGCACTCCTACGCCGGCCGATTTGTCCAAATATTCGGCCGCGTCTTTCGGGTTCCATCTGGCCGCGTCATGGTCGGCGCCCGTTTTCGGTTCGCCGTATTGTTCGCGGAGCTTCAGCTTCAGCAGCAGACCTTCCCTGACAAGGTTCCGGATTCTTTCGCTGTCGAAGTTCGCGTTGGTGATCGTCGCGAACAGCGCGGACGCGATGAATCTTCCGGTTTCGAGGTCTTTCACGCCGCGCCCGACGCCTTCCTCCGCGTAGATTGAAATCCCTTTAAGAACATGGACCAGCAGGTCCTGCATGCGGGCAGTCTCCTCGTCCTTGCCGCATACTCCCCTGACCGTGCATCCGCTGTTCTTCGCCGTTTCCTGACATTGATAACAAAACATGCTCATTGTCTTCCTCCTGTTGAGATGAATGATTATTGCAGGTTGCTGATTGTATGATACCACGACCGCCGCGGGACCGCATTGACCTGGGTCAAGAGTGAAAAAAATATTTTCTTTGCTATGAGACATAAAATTTGCTTGACAGCAACGATATTTTATTTATAAAGTCGGAATATTAATGACCTCGGTTTTTGGGTGCGGTCGTTTAATGACAAGTGCGGGCAGGCTGTGAGGAGGAGGGCGCCGTGATCTACGGTTCAGGGCTCTTTCCGGTCGCGGTCTTCGGCGAAATCAAAAAAAACGGGTGGCGCTATGAACATCCAGACAACGGTTTCCTCGCAGTTTCCCGGTGAAACGGCTGTGGACATATGTCTCTGTGAGAACCCCGATACTGTCTTGCCTGGGGCAGGCGGCCGATACTGTTCGGTTTGCGGCGGAATGATCCTCTCCGGTTCAGTGAAAGCCTCCGAAAAAATCCCGGTGGACGAGCTCGTAGACATACGCGATGCGAAAGAAAACATTCGCAACACCCTGACGCTTCAGAAAAAGAGAAAACAGGACCGCGCCGGCGAGCTCGACTTTCTTCTCAGGCGTCTTTGACCGGATCCGCTTCTTCATGATATCCATATGGCTTATCCCGACGAATCGGCCATAGACTCCTTTCGCCTGAGAGAGGATGTGGCCTCGTACAGCGGCTCACTGTCGGGCACGACAATCGAACATTTCAGGACAATAATTCTGGACCACTACCGCAGCCACCGGCGCGACTTCCCGTGGAGGCGCACGGCCGACCCGTATCATATCCTCGTCTCGGAGGTGATGCTTCAGCAGACCCAGGCCGACCGCGTGGCCGATAAATTCGAAGCGTTCATACTGCGGTTTCCCACCATGGAATCGCTGGCCGCTGCTGAACTTTCGGACGTGCTCTCGGCCTGGCAGGGTCTCGGGTACAACAGGAGGGGCATGATGCTCCACCGGCTTGCCCGCATGGTCATGGACGAATACGGGGGCTCGGTGCCCGACACGGAGGATGATCTGGTGAGACTTCCCGGCATCGGCCGTGCGACCGCCGCCGCAATCTGCGTGTACGCGTTCAACCGTCCGCTCGTGTACATCGAAACCAACATCAGGGCCGTGTTCATCCATTTCTTCTTTCATGACCAGAGCGACGTCCCTGACGGCCTGATCCGCCCCCTGGTTGAGGCGACCCTGGACCCGGTATCGCCCTATCACTGGTATTCGGCTCTCATGGATTACGGCGCTATGCTCAAGAAAAGCCGTGCAAACCCCGGGCGGAAAAGCGCCCACTATCAGAAGCAGTCCCGCTTTGAAGGATCGCGCCGCCAGGCCCGGGGCATGGCGTTGAAACTGCTCCTGGAAAAACCCGGGCTGACCGCCGACCAGATCGCCCTTGCCCTTGAAATCGACCCCGGTTATATCGAAGTGATACTCGATGACATGGCCGCAGAGGGAATTATCCGTAAAGAAGGGGAAGTGTACCGGATCTAACGGCTCATCCGGCGTGTTTCGCCATTGCCCTGGCCAGGATCCGGTTGATATGGGCAATGTTGACCGGTTTGGCGATGAAATCGTTCATCCCGACCCTGATGCATTCATTCTTGATGTCTTCAAGTACGTGCGCCGACATAGCGATAATCGGGATGTCTTTTTTCGCTTCGCCAGCCCTGCCCTGGCGGACGAGCCGGGTCGCCTCAATGCCGTCTATTTCAGGCATCTCGATGTCCATGAGGACCAGGTCGAAGCCGCCGTTTGAGATTTTTTCCAGCGCTTCGATTCCGTTGCGTGCAATGCCGACCGAGTGGCCTTTCTTCTCGAGCATGATCGTGGCCATGCGGGCGTTCACCTCGTTGTCTTCGGCTACGAGTATCGAGTAGGATTTCTCGATGAGCTCGGCATGTTCGTCTTCGATCCTTCCGTTTTCGGCGGCAGAACCGTCACTTGTAATGAAAGGGATCACGAAGCTGAATGTGCTGCCCTTCGTGTGTTCGCTTTTTACCGAGATGAATCCGCCCATCAGTTCGATAAGCTCCTTGCTGATGGTCAGGCCGAGTCCGGCGCCCCCGTATTTTCTCGTGAACGACGGGTCGGCCTGCCTGAAACTGTCGAAAATGATGTCAAGCTTGTCCGCTGGTATGCCTATGCCGGTGTCGGCGACCGAAAATGAAAGCGTGACGGAGGAGCTTCCGTTGTCATGGTCGACTTTTTCGGCCTGTACGACGATGCCGCCGCGGTCGGTGAATTTTATCGAGTTTGAAATCAGGTTGACCAGCACCTGGGTAAGCAGGCGCGGGTCGCCCTTGACATGCGTCGGCACGTTTTCGTCGATATCGAGCTTGAGAGTCACGCTCTTCTCCCTCGCTGCGGGTTCGAAGAGCCTGACGGTCTGCTGAAGCACGGATATGATGCTGAAGTTCCGGGATTCGAGCGATATTTTTTTGGACTCGATCTTGGAGAATTCGAGGATATTGTTGATCAGGTTCAGCAGATTGTCGGTCGACAATTTGACGAGCTCGATGAATTCTTTCTGCTCATCGTCGAGATCGGTCTGCAAAACGAGATCGGTCATGCCCATTATGGCGTTCATCGGCGTGCGTATTTCATGGCTGACGCTGGCCAGAAAATAGTTTTTCGCCTGGTTCGCCTCGATCGCCCTGTCTTTCGCTTCAATCAGCTCCCGTTGTATCTTCTCGCGCCCGGCGACCATCCTGTTGGCCGAATCGGCCAGAATCTTGAACTCGGTGAATTTGAGTTTTTCGTTGTCTATCGGGATGTTGGATTTCTCCGATTTCTGGAAAAATGAGGCGAAAATACCGAATTCCCTGTTAAACCTTCTCGCCAGAAAGATTGAAATCGACAGCGCCAGAATGTAGGCCATGAGCAGGATCACCAGTATCCTCAAAACGCTTTTCAGCACCGATTCCCCGAGCTCTTTCTTCTTGTCGGCGATCATCGTGTCGATTTCATCGAGATATGCCCCGGCGCCGAACATCCACTGCCATTCGTCAATCCCCCTGATAAATGAAACTTTCATGATGATTTTTCCGGTGCCCGGTTTGGGCCATTTGTAGTAGATGAAATCCCCCCCGGGCTTTTGCGCCGCCTTTCTCTCATCCTGGATGACCTTTACCCCGTCGGGATCGGTGAGCTCCCAGTGGTTTTGGCCGATCATTTCAGGCTGCATCGGGTTCATGATCGTCGTGCCGGTGTAGGTCACCACGAAGATATAGCCGTCGTTGTTTTTCCCGAACCGTATGTGGGAGATCCTTTCCAGTACCTCCTTCTGGATGTCGCTCTCGAAATCGTCCAGATATTCTCCGGTGCCCAGGAACCATCGGTACGGCTCGAGGAGCTTCACGAACGCCATCTTCGGGTGGTTTTTGCCCGGGACCCCCGGCTTTGTCCAGTAATAGGTATAAAAACCCTCGCCCTTTCCGGTGACGATATCGATCATATCGCGGATGACATAGGCCCCCCTCGTGTCGCGCATGTCGTACAGGTCTTTGCCTTCCATTTCGGGCCTGTCTGCGAACAGCTGTTCGATGCCGTGTTCGTCACCTGCGAAGAAATAGCCCCTGCCGCTGTTGAACCTGATGGGCCGCATCCCCTCGATGATGATTTTTTTTATCTCAGCGTCGCCTTTCGAGCTTCTATATTGGGCGTGAATGTTGGTCGCGAACGAGTGGGCCTCGTAAACCCGGTCCCTGAGCGATTTTTTCAGCAGCGACATGATCTGGCCGCGCCGGTAGGTCATGTAGTCGAAAGTGCTGTCCACGACATTCCGCACCGTGGCTTTTTTTTCGGCCAGTATTTCTGACTCGAGCCTGGTCGATTCGGCATTGAATTTTTCGAATTCCGAGTATAGCCAGAAAATCCCGATGCCGCTGGTCAGGATGAACATGGCTATCGATATCAAGACGAACAGCGATTTCTGTATGCTGTATGTTTTCATGCAGGTCAGTTCCTTGCCGGTATTTCAGATTATAACTTTTTTTGTGTAAAAAACATAAAAAAAACCCGCATGTGAGGGGTGTTTTTTTATTATTACACACACAAGAGCCTGACCGGAGGCCGACTTTTATCGTTGACATATTTACATCTTCCGGAAAATATTAATCGTATTGTAATGAAGAGGAGGTTCCCCATGGCGATCAGCAAGGTATGGATAGAAGACGGATGCACCGGCTGCGGGCTCTGCGAAACCACCTGCCCTGATGTTTTCGAGGTGGGCGACACGGCAATTGTTAAAAAAGGGGCGGATTTCACCGCGAACGAGAGTGAAATCATCGAGGCGGCCGAAGGATGCCCTGTCGAGGTCATTAAATATAAATAACGTACAGGGGCGGGATTATTAAAGAGGAATTAAAAAACCCGGACAATGGCCGGGTTTTTTAATGCGGGGTTGACGAGACTTGAACTCGCGGCCCTCTGCGTGACAGGCAGATACTCTAACCAAGCTGAGCTACAACCCCTTTTATTCAGCGTAATACATAAAACAGACCCCCTTTTTTCTGTCAATAAAAAACTTGCGCTATTTTTGAAAATGGGGAGATTTTGTCATCCTGCGGTTTTAAATGAAAGCCGCGTTAAATATCGGTCCCTTCTATACTGTGATACTTTAATCCATAAAGTAGTTGAAAGTAGGGCCGGATATCAATATTTTGAAAATACTATTGTTTCAGGTAAAAATAATGGCATATAAACTCGTATACTACGGCAATGAAACGCTGAGAAAGGTCGCAAAGGACATCCTCAATATCGACCAGGAAACAATCGACCTTATAGACTCGATGTTCAATATAATGTACCGGGCTCAGGGGATCGGGCTTGCGGGCCCGCAGGTGGACGTGCCCAAGCGCGTGATCACCATTGATATCGAGGAGAAAAACGGCCCCTGCCTGGCCCTTGTCAATCCCGTGATCAAGGAGTCCTCGACCAGAACGGAACCCTATGAGGAGGGATGCCTCTCCCTGCCCGGAATAAACAGGGACATAGTCCGCCCGTCCGAGATACTGGTGAAGGCTGTCACGCCCGATGAAAAGGAAATCGAGTTCGAAGCATCGGGCCTTCTCGCGAGGGTCCTCCAGCACGAAATTGACCACCTGAACGGCAAGGTCTTTATCGATCACCTCGAGGATTTCGAGCGGAGCGAGCTCCGCCCGCAGCTCAAAAAAATCAAGAAGTTGAACGGCCAATGATCAGGATAGGTTTTTTCGGAACTCCTGAGATCGCATCGTGCTGCCTCGAGGAGCTCTGCGGGGATTTTCATGTTTCATTCGTGGTGGCCGGCGAAGACAAGCCCGCGGGCAGGCACCAGCACATGATGCACTGTGCGGCCAAGGGATCAGCCATGTGCAGGGACATCCCGATATTGCAGCCGCACAGCCTGCGCGACCCGGCCTTTATCGATACTATAAAAAAATTCGACGCCGACATCTATGTCGTGGTTGCATACGGTAAAATCATCCCCAGGGAGATTTTCGACCATCCCCGTCTCAAGACGATCAACCTGCATCCTTCGCTTCTGCCCAGGTATCGCGGGGCCGCGCCGGTGCCGTGGGCGATCATCCGCGGCGAGACCGAAACGGGCGTCACGGTGCAGATCATCAACGAGGAGCTCGACGCGGGCGACATCATCGTGCAGGAAAAGGTGCGTATCCACGAGAACATGACCGCAGGCGAGCTTTACGACGTGGTGATTCCCATGGGCTCGCGGATGCTTTCACGGGCCATAGGACTTCTTGCCTCGGGCGATGCCATGCCGCGGCCCCAGGACCCGGCAGAGGCGACCTACTGCGGCAAGATAACAAGGGAGCTCGCGGCCGTCGACTGGACGCGGCCCTCGGCTGAGATACACAACCTGGTCAGGGGCCTCAATCCCAAACCCGGGGCCTGGACTCTTTTCAGGGGAAAAAACCTCAAGATATGGGGCACGCTCCGCGCGGAGGATTGCGGCGAGGACCTGCGTCCCGGCGAGCTCCATGTGCGCGGTAAAAAAACTCTCCTCGCCGGCACGGGGTCCGGCTGCATCGAAATCACGTCAATCCAGCCCGAGACGAAAAAGACCATGGACGGGCCCTCGTTTATCAACGGCTACAGGCTTACCGCGGGCGATTCCTTCGGCGTATAGTTATTGACAAAATGGATTTACGGCCCTAAAGAATGATATTTACTATCACTGCGGGCCTGTTATCCCGATTATAAAAAGAGGGCGGCGCTTG
>JAKLIV010000146.1 GCA_022709405.1 Spirochaetota bacterium | reverse complement strand
ATCCAGGAGACCAGGATCGTCAACCTTCTCGAGGCTTCAAACCTCTACATCACCAAAGCCCTTGACGAAGAGGAGGCCGGCATCAATATTTTTGATGTCCTTTAATCGCCGTGACGGGCTACAATCGAACAGTTGGAATGCACGGCGAGGATGAAGCCGCGCTTTTTTTCCTGTCACGTGGTTTCGAAATCGTGGCCAGAAATTTCAGGTTCGGCCGGCATGGAGAAATCGACCTCATCGCCAGAAAAGACGGCCTCCTGGTGTTCGTCGAAGTCAAAACCAGATCCTCGGACCGGTACGGCGGAGCGCTCTACTCGATCAACAGGCGCAAGGCCGGAACAATCAGGGCTGCGGCCCTCAGCTTTCTGTCTCAGAATTCCAATTTTAATAAGCCTGAATTCACCTGCAGATTCGATCTTCTCGCCGTGGAGGACGGCAACCTGGTCTGGCACCAGGATGTGATAAGGTGAATCCGTAAATCGCCGCATACCGCGAATTTTCTCTAATAATGTATTGAAAAATATTCTGAATTGGGTATAATATAGTGATGGTGATTCAGTCATAGTGATTGAAATGCCAGTCAACGCGGTGCGTAATCTATCCGGTCTGACCGGGTTGTTTCATCGGGAGACAATCTGCTGTAATGAAGAAAAAGATACTCATTGTTGAAGATGAAAAAATTAACGCTCTCTATCTCAAAAAGCTCCTCGAATCGCTTGATTTCGAGGTACTCCAGTCTGTAAACAACGGCCGCGGGGCCGTTGAGGCGGCGTTGGGCGGCGCTCCTGACCTGATACTCATGGACATCATGCTCGAGGGCGACATGGACGGAATAGACGCCTCCATCGAGATCCACAAACAGAGCGACGTTCCGATCATTTTCATATCGGCCTTTTCTGACGAGTCTCTCGTCGAGAGGGCCATGGACGCTTCGCCGTACGGATACATCATCAAACCCTTCGAAAAGAGAAATCTCGCGACGGTGCTGACTCTCGCCCTGCATAAATATCATCTTGAGAAGAGCCTCACCGAGAGCTTTCTCAAGCTCAAAAGCATCCTGAACGGCGCCCTGCATGCGATCGCGAAGGCGGTCGAGGTGCGCGACCCCTATACCGCGGGCCACCAGAAAAGGGTGGGTGAGCTTTCAAAGGCGATCGCCCAGACCATGGGCCTGTCAGAAGACATGGTCGAGACCATTTACGTCGCTGGTACGATCCACGATATCGGCAAGATTTCGGTGCCCGCAGAGATACTCTCGAAGCCGACAAGACTCAGCGAGGCCGAGTACATGCTGATCAAGGGACATCCCCTGACCGGATACGAGATACTGAGGGAGATAGAGCTGCCGTCGATCGTTTCCGAGGTGGTGTACCAGCATCATGAGCGCATCGACGGCTCGGGCTATCCGAAAAATCTTCATGGCGGCCACATCCACCTGGAATCGAAGATCGTCGCCGTTTCCGACGTCGTGGAGTCCATGTCGTCTCATCGCCCATACAGGCCGGCGCTGGGCCTGGAGAAGGCAATCGAGGAGATAATCTCAAACAGGAATGTCATATATGATCCGGAAGTCGTGGACGCGTGCGTTTCGCTGCTTCGCGAGAGGGAGTTTTCGTTCGCGTGGTGACGGCGGCTATTTCGTGTAGATTTTTCTTATTTTTATGTACTCGGTCTTTTTGTCTTCGGAATAGACGCAATAACGGTTTTTACCCATGTATTTGGCCTCGTAGAGCGCGTTGTCGGCCTCGCTCTGAAGCCTCTTGAAAAGCTCTTCGATCGTTTCCTCCACTATTCTCTTCTCGTTGAACGTATAATGGATCGAAGAAACGCCCGCGCTTACCGTTACTTTCAGCTCCTGGCCGTTGTACGGGATTCTGGCGTCGTTTATGATCTCGAATATGCTGTCGAGGTATTTGATGGCGCCGTCTATTGTCGTCGAGGGAAGGATGACATCGAACTCCTCTCCGCCGAACCGTATCACATAGTCGGTCGGTCTCGACCGGTCCCTGATGATCGACGCGATTTTGACGAGGACCTCGTCGCCGGCGTCGTGGCCGTATTTGTTGTTGAAGACCGAAAAATCGTCGATGTCGAATCTGACGAATGATATCGTGAAACTCTGGGTTTCCGATCCGAAATATATGCGCGAAGCGGTCTTTATTATTTCGGTGAGATAGTCTTTCTTGAACTTGAGAAGGTTCGTCTTTTCATCGATGTTGACTTTTTGTTCGAGGAGCTTGTACTTGTTGAGCAGCGTAAAATAATCCAGCTCCGATTTTCTAAGCTTTTCGACTACTTCGTCATCGACTGCGTTGTGGACGTAAAGATGGGTGAGAATGTCGATGTTTCTGAGCTGAAACTCGTTAAGTTCTATCTCTTTAATCTCTTTTTTTGCCATAAGATGGATTGATAGGGAGCCTGTATATGAAATTTGTTAAATTATATGATATGCCGCGGATTAAGTCAACAACAATCCCGGCCGGGGGACTCTTCCTGCGCAGCGGGGATTTTTATTGTATTTGACAGGGCGGCCTTTGGAAATGCATCATGAAACATGAACCCGAACGACATCGGCCGGAGGTTATATCCATGAAACGGGTGATTATCCTCGCGCTTTCTTTAACCGTTATTGCCCATCTGTCCTGCAAGAGCGATCACAGGAACATTATCGTTTTTCACGCGGGCAGCCTTTCAGTGCCCATGAAGGAGCTGAAAAAGGAGTTTGAGGCCGAAAACCCCGGCATTACGGTGCTGCTGGAGTCCTCCGGAAGCATCGAGGCCGCCCGAAAAATCAGCGACCTCGGAAAACCCTGCGACATCATGGCGTCGGCCGATTATATGGTGATCGGCAATATTCTGATGCCCGATTTCGCGGAGTTCAACGTCCGTTTCGCCTCAAACGAGATGGCGCTCGTTCATTCCGAAAAGAGCAGGTATGCGGGTGAAATCAACGCCGAAAACTGGCCTGACATTCTATTGAGGAACGGCGTGAAATACGGCCATTCGGATCCGGAGAAGGACCCCTGCGGGTACCGCTCGCAGCTCGTGTGGCAGCTCGCCGAAATCCATTACCGCAAACCGGGGCTGTACGGCAGGCTGAAAAAATCCTGTCCCCCGAAAAACATCCGCCCGAAAGAGGTCGACCTGATAGCCCTGGTCGAGACCGGCGCCCTGGACTACATATTCCTTTACCGCTCGGTCGCGGTCCAGCACGGGCTGCCGTTCGTCGAACTGCCGCGGGAAATCAACCTGGGAGATCCCTCCATGGCCGCGGGTTACGGCAGGGCCTCGCTTGAGATAACCGGGAAGAAACCCGGCGAAAAAATCGTGGTCAGGGGTGAGCCGATGATTTACGGCGTGACCATGGTCAGGAATCCGCAGAACAAGGAAGACGCGCCGAGATTTCTGTCTCTCATGCTGGGAGGCAGGGGCCTCGAAATTTTCAAAAGGCTTGGCCAGGCGCCGCTCGATCCGCCCCTGTGCGCCGAGCCGGACAGGCTGCCTGGCGAACTCAGGGGACTGGTCGGCGCCCTGAAACAGTGAGATCTGCGCAGACCGGACTAAGTGAGATGAAACCCCGCATGCCCTATTTTATCATTGCGATGTCCCTGATGTCGCTGGGCGCCCTTTGCCTGGTCGCGCTGCCGGTGCTGGGTATGTTCTCGAACACGCCCATTTCGGAGCTGCTTTCGCTTTTCGGCGACGGTGAAGTCATGGCCTCGATCGTACTCACCTTCGAGACCGCGCTGTACGCCACGCTTTTCGCCGTTGTTTTCGGCACGCCCCTGGCCTATATCCTTGCCCGCTACGATTTCAGGGGCAAGCGACTCGTCGAATCGATGGTGTCGATTCCCATCATGGTGCCGCACACCGCTGCCGGCATTGCGCTCCTCGTGGTCTTCGCGACCGGGCCTGTGGGCTCTTTTATGTCATCGCTCGGCCTCGATTTCCTGGGAACAAAGGCCGGCATCGCCCTCGGAATGGCCTTTGTCTCCGTGCCCTTCTACATCGATTCTGTCAAGGACGGTTTCGCCTCGGTAGACCGGAGGATCGAGTATGTGGCGCGCTCGCTGGGCGCGAGTCCGCGGCAGGTTTTTTTCCAAGTCATGCTGCCGATTGCGATGCGGTCGGTCTTTACCGGCTCGCTTCTCATGTGGGGGCGGGGAATCAGCGAGTTCGGCGCGGTGGTGATTCTCGCATATCACCCGATGATCGCACCGGTGCTCATCTACGAGAGGTTCACTTCGTTCGGGCTGAAAAGTTCGAGGCCTGTGGCCGTGCTTCTCGTCGCCCTGTGCATCATTGTATTCATTTTACTGCGTATAATTTCGGGATTGAAGGTCGGCCGTGCTGAAAATAACAGGCATTAAGAAGACATACGACCGGTTCTCCCTTGACATCGGCCTCATGGAGGTCGCGCCCGCGTCCCATTATGTGCTGCTGGGCCCAACCGGCTCGGGCAAGACCCTGCTCATGAATCTCGTCGCCGGCCTGATCAGGCCCGACAGCGGGTCGATAGAGCACCGGGGCGTCGATATAACCGGCATGTCTCCCGAAGAGCGGGGATTCGGCATCGTGTACCAGGACTCGGCCCTTTTTCCCCATCTCGACGTTGCCGGAAACATCGGGTTCGGCCTGCGCATGAAGGGAGTCCGGGGAAGGGAGCTATCGCGCAGCGTTGAATCGATAATGGAGGACCTCGGGATAAACCATCTCCTGGGCAGGCGGATCGACGGCCTGAGCGGAGGCGAGAAACAGCGGGTCGCCATAGCCAGGGCCCTGATCCTGAGGCCCGCACTCATCATGCTCGACGAACCGTTCAGCTCCCTCGACTACATGACGAGGCAGGGGATGATGGATTTCATCAGGAGGATCCGCGCCGAATACGGCCCCACTTTTTTTCACATAACCCATGACCTGGATGAGGCCATGTCTCTTGCCGACCGCGTCGCGGTGATAAGGGATGGGAGGATCGTGCAGGAAGGGCTTATGCGCGAAATCTTTCATTCTCCAGGGGACGTTTTCGTCGCGAATTTCACCGGCATGCGCAACATATACCGGGGAAGGTTCTCAGGCGCGGGGAACGATACGGTTTTCAGGACCGAACCGGGCGTCGATATCTTCATCGGCCGCGATCCCGGACAATCGGAGGGATACGTAATGGTCCGAGCCGACGATATTATTCTCGCGAAAAATCCCGTCGAAAGCAGCGCAACCAACTGCCTGCCCGGGGTTGTTACCGAAATCCTGCCCAAACGGGGCATAAACGAGGTGAGCGTCGACATAGGCTGCCCGATGTATGCCTACATCACTGCCCGTTCTGTGCATGAAATGGCGCTGAAAAAGGGGGACCGTGTTTATGTCGTTTTCAAGGCAACCTCGGTTCATATGCTTTGAACAGGCAATCGGTCCTGTTCCCGCCTTTTATTTTTGTTTACAAAATTTATATCCCTTCCACAATTAACCGTTCTATCCCGCTGCCGGCATGTTCCCGCGCTCCGGGTCCCGTAACAACGAACAGAATTATTCTTTTGCGAGGTAAATATGAGGGATGTAGTTATCGCTTCAATAGTAAGAACGCCGGTCGGATCGTTCGGCGGCGCGCTTAAAAACGTTCCCGCAGTCAAACTGGGAACCATAGCCATCAAGGAAGCCCTGAAGAGAGCGTCGATAAAGCCCGAACTGGTCGACAATGTTGTACTCGGCCAGGTGCTCCAGGCTGCTCAGGGCCAGAATGCCGCCCGCCAGGTCCTCATCCACTCTGGGATACCCCAGGAAGTGCCGGCGCTGACCATAAACAAGGTTTGCGGTTCAGGCCTTCGCGCGGTCGCGCTTGCAGCACAGATGATAAAGGCCGGCGATGCCGACATCATTGTTGCGGGCGGCATGGAAAACATGAGCATGTCGCCATTTGCGCTTACAGGCGCGCGCTGGGGATATCGGATGGGTAACAACAATGTGATCGACTGCATGATCAAGGACGGCCTCTGGGACGCATTCAATAACTACCATATGGGCATGACGGCAGAAAACATCGCCGAGAAGTGGAAAATAACGCGCGAGCAGTGCGACGAGTTTTCGGTGAAGAGCCAGAACAAGGCCGAGGCCGCTATCAAATCGGGCCGCTTCAAGGACGAGATCATCCCGGTCGAGATACCTGACAAAAAAGGCACTATCATGTTCGATACCGACGAGTTCCCCAAGTTCGGGACAACGATGGAAACCCTCGCGAAGCTCAAACCCGCTTTCAAGAACGACGGCGTGATCACGGCGGGGAACGCGTCCGGCATCAACGACGGCGCCGCTGTCGCGGTCGTCATGTCTGCAGACAAGGCGAAAGAGCTCGGCATCAAACCCATGTGCCGCATCGCGTCATATGCATCGGCCGGGGTCGACCCCGCAATCATGGGAACCGGCCCCATTCCCTCGAGCAGGCTCGCGCTCAAGAAGGCCGGCTGGAACGCGCAGGACCTGGACGTCATAGAGGCCAACGAGGCCTTCTCGTCGCAGGCGATAGTGGTCAACCGTGAGCTGGGATGGGACGTGAACAAGGTGAACTTCAACGGCGGGGCTATCGCGATCGGGCATCCGATCGGGGCCTCCGGTTCGCGTATTCTCACCACGCTCGTCTATGAAATGAAAAAAAGGAACGCGAAGAAAGGCCTCGCCACGCTGTGCATCGGCGGCGGCCAGGGCACCGCACTCTGCCTCGAAATGTAACTGTATATTCAGCGGTGACGAGCAGGAGAACCTGCTCGTCACCGCCTGCATACTTCCAGTAATCTGGAATAAATCCGCAGGTCGACTATGTCATACACGATTCTTCTCGTAAATCCGCAATACCCCATAGAAGAGACGCCCTCTCCCCCGATGGGCCTGCTCTACCTGGGCACCTATATGCGCGACCGCGGCCATCGTGTGACGATCGTCGATTACGTCGTGAACCCGTATTCGCGCGAGAGGCTCCGCGAAGTCATCGGTTCGGTGAAGCCCGATATTCTGGGGGTGACCGCGGTGACCATGAACGTGAAAAAGGCGCTGATGATCGTCGATGACTGTAAAATGATCGATCCCCGGATCACGACAGTGATGGGCGGGCCGCACGCAACGTTCGACGCGCAGGGCCTCATGGCCGGCACGCAATCCCTCGATTTCATCGTGCGCAGGGAGGGCGAGCTCACCTTCGACGAGCTCTGCGCGGCCATCGGATCCGGCGCGGGTTTCGGCCATGTCAGGGGCCTCACTTACCGTGACGGCGTGCGGATCGTGCACAACGAGGACAGGCCACTGATAGAAGACATCAACACGCTCCCGATGCCCGACCGTTCGCTGGTCGAACTCTCCAAGTACCGGGCTATGGGGCTGGCGATCAACATGGTGACCTCGCGGGGATGCCCTCACCAGTGCATATTCTGCGTTGGCAGCAGGATGGTCGGGAGGAAGGTGCGGTATTTCGACGTGAGCCGCGTCGTGGACGAATTCGAGATGCTCGCCGGCCTTGGTTTCAGGCAGATCAACATCGTGGACGACCTTTTCACCTCGCACAAAAAAAGATGCATGCAGATATGCGACGAGATCGTGAGGCGCGGGATCGTCTGCCAGTGGAGCGCGTTCGCCAGGGTCGATACCGTGAACGAGGATCTCCTCGCGTCGCTTAAAAAGGCAGGATGCAGCGACCTGTGCTTCGGCATCGAGAGCGGCAATCAGGAGATACTGGACCTGGTCAAGAAAAAGACCAACCTCGAGATGTGCAGAAAGGCCATCGATATGTGCAAGAAGGCCGGAATCCGCCCGCTGGCGTCTTTCATCCTCGGCCTGCCCGGCGAGACGCCCGAGACCATGAAGAAGACCATGGATTTCGCCGCATCGCTCGGAGCGCATTACGGCTACCACATACTCGCCCCGTTCCCGGGATCCGAGGTCAGGGAGGAGCGCGAGAAATATAAAATCCGCATAATAACTGAAGACTGGGACCGCTATGACGCCAACCAGTGCATATGCGACCAGGACGGCATGCGCTGTGAAGAGATCGACAGGACATATACCGACTTCAACCAGAAATTCAAGACGAAGTTCGCCCAGCTGCTCAGGGATTACGACAAGGGAGAGAAGTACTCACCCGATGTCGAGACCATGATCCGCAACTTCAAGGAGTTTCACTTCGCGATGACCGTCGTCACCCAAGATCTGATCGCGAAATATCCGGGCGCTGAAAGCGGGGCAAGGCAGGGCGCGGTCGAGCAGGTGATCGCGTATCTGGCTGAGAAGACAGGCTATACTCTGGATGACGCGCGGGCCTATGTCGGCGTTTTTCTGAAAAACGGGTGTATTGAACCGGTCGTTTCCGGCGGGAAAGAATCCTACCGATGGGTCTGATCACCGGGGTGGAGAAACGGCGAGCATGAACGGTTCTGCTAAAAGTAATTATCCCCACCTTGCCCTGCATCTTGTTACGGTGTTGATCGCGCTCGCGGCGCTTGCGCTGGCCATGCTCAATTACCGGGAAATAAAAATGGTCCGCGAGCATTTACGGGCATCCGCCCGGACCGGATCCGCCGCAGTTCATGAAAAAACCGCCGCCGTGGCCGTGAAAAATCCCGCACCCGGAAAAGGCCGTGATTCCGGCAAAACCGGGAAGCGCGCCCTGAAACGCCGCGCCGAATCCGACCCCCCGGAGAAAAAGAGCGGGGCAGGAGCCGAAGATGCGGCGCCGGGCATAAGGGACCGCGGCCTGAACGAGATCATATCCGATCTCGTGGACTCGGTGTTTGAATAATATGGTTTTAACCGGGGTCTTCTTATGATCGATTATGACAATCTGGCTTTGTTCATCACCGCTTCGGCGCTCCTTGCACTGGCTCCGGGACCTGACAATATATTCGTGTTCACCCAGTCGATCGTCAACGGCAGGTCTGCAGGTATGAAAATAATCCTGGGACTCTGCTCTGGGCTCGTTGCGCACACCACAATCGTGGCGCTCGGGGTTGCGGCCATCTTCCAGACTTCGATTGTCGCATTTAATATTCTGAAATACATCGGCGCCGCATATCTGCTGTACCTCTCATGGAAGGCCTTCAGGGCCTCGTCGGGAAATATAAAAATCACCGAAAAATCGCCGCTTACCTCGTGGCAGCTTTACCGGCGCGGTATCATCATGAACGTGACCAATCCCAAGGTCTCGATTTTTTTCATGGCTTTCCTGCCGCAATTCGCGAAACCTGAAAACGGTCTTATGGCACTGCAGCTCATCGCGCTGGGCATGGTTTTCATACTGGTGACGTTTGTCGTTTTCGGATTGATTGCGCAGCTTGCGGGCGTCATCGGCCGATGGATCCTTAAATCCGAAACCGGCGAGAAGGTGATGAACAAGGTCGCGTCCCTGGTGTTCGCCTCCCTTGCAGTGAAGCTGATATTGACTGAACAGAGATAAAACGGTTGAACAGTCTGAAGTGCGAAAAAAGCCCCCGGTGAATTCGGGGGCTTTATGCTTTTACTTGTGGCATCCCTGTCCGGCGCAGCTCGGCGTTTTCAGAAGAGCCTTGTAGTCGGCCCCTTTTTTCTTTTCGAGTTTGGTCGTGTCATTGTGGCAGTCGGCGCATTTGGTTATCGCTTTGAATCCTTTATAACCCTTGTGGGCGGTCTGTAATTTTGCGTTTGCGAAAAGGGCCGCGGCCGTAAAAACGAACATTCCACAAACCAGTGCAATTGTGACTTTTTTCATGGAGTACCTCGTAAAATAATTATTAGGATGGCATTTATATAGTATATATGTTTTTTAAGTCAATATGAAAAAAATGTTTTTTTAATAATTGATTATAAATGATATATGGTAATAATCCGCTCGAATTTTCTTTTCAAAATAAAATAATTACAATAACTTACCGATAATCCTTAATTTCCTTGACTTTAAACCGCCGATATTATGTTTATCCAAATATAATATTTACCAAACAAATCCACCAATTGGCATGCATCGTCATGAGAAAAGCACTGTTTTCAGCATTATTTTTTCATTTATTATTCGCCGGGCACCTTCACGCAGCAGATAAGCCCGCCGGAGATGTCATTATCTTTCATGCCGGAAGCCTCTCGGTGCCGCTTGAGGCGCTCGAAAAAAAATTCGAATCGATGTATCCTGGGGTCGATATTCTCCGCGAGGCGAGCGGCAGCCAGAAAGCGGCCCGCAAGATCATCGATCTGCGCAGGCCCTGCGACATCATGGCGTCTGCGGATTACTGGGTGATCGACAAGCTGCTCGTTCCGCAGTATGCGGATTGGAACATACGCTTCGCTTCTAACAGGATGGTTCTGTGTCACACCCGGAACAGCAGATCGGCAAAAGCGATCAACGCCGGCAACTGGCATGCGATTCTCCTTGATAAAAAAATCCAGTGGGGACACTCCGATCCCGACCTCGACCCGTGCGGATACCGCGCCATGATGGTCATGCAGCTTGCGGAAAGGCATTATAATATCCCCGGACTGTATAAAAAGCTCACAGATAGTCTGCGCAGGGAAAACATCAGGCCGAAATCGGTCGAGCTCATTTCCCTGCTCCAGACGGGGAACCTGGATTACGCGTGGGAGTACGTGTCCGTCGCCAGGCAGCACAAGCTCGAATATGTGGATCTTCCATCGGAGATTAATCTCGGAGACAGCGCACTTGATGATTTATACGGCAGCGCCTCGGTGCTGGTCGCGGGAGAAACGCCCGGAGAGAAGATGGAGGTCCGCGGCCAGTCCTGCGTATATGGCGTAACCTTGCTGAAAAAGGCGCCCAACAGGGAAGCGGCGCTGCTCTTCCTGGAATTTCTCGCCGATCCGCAGCAGGGGCTCCGGATCCTCGAAGAAACGGGCCAGCCCGCCATGTCTCCGTGCAGGGTGGCTGATGAAAAGATGAAAGAAAAAATCCCGGCCGGTCTTCGCAGGTTCGTCGTCTCTCAAAAATAGCAGCGGTTTGAGATATGAAAAGGGACATGTTTTTCTGGATATGC
>JAKLIV010000145.1 GCA_022709405.1 Spirochaetota bacterium | reverse complement strand
CGAATCATCAGGAACCATATGAATCCGAAAAAAATCAGCCACGGAAGAAAATTGAGCAGGCCTTTGAGAAAGAAGTTATCGTCGTCCTCCTTGCCTTCGACCTTGACGTTCTGAGAAATGAGCATTTTAACGAGTTCCGGATCTTCATAGGGGATCATGGTGTAGAAATCGTAACGCTCCCCTCCTCCGCTGCCGAATCCGCGGTATTTCGGCACCGACTGCTCTTTGAGAGCCGGCGAATTCTTGAAATTTCCGTATATTTTCTTGCCGTTTTCGATGATGACCTTGTCGACTTCTTTACTGTTGACTTTTGAAACGAACTCGCTGTAGTTGATGTATCTGTTGTCATCGCCGGTCTGGTTCATCTGGAAAATAGCAAGGATAAGCAGACCTATGAGTAGAAAAAGTGCAATTTGCTTGAAAGTTTTATTCATTCCATACTCCTGAAAAATCGATCAAATGCTTCCGGGTAATATCATTATAACGCATGTAAAGCCGGATGGAAAGTCAATTACATCTGTTTTTTAGCAAAATATAAAGCAAGAACTTTTTTTGCATCTTTTACGACATGATATCCCGGAGCAACCCTGTTGAGAGCGGCGCAGACCGCGCCTGGAACAATTGCCGCCACGTCGGCGCCGACAATTATCAGAGGAACTCTTTTTTTTGCGTCGCTGTCAAGCTTCTTTTCGATGAAAAGATCTTTTAATTTTTTCATACCGAATTCGAGATCCATCGCGTCCCCGTTTCTCCTGTTGCGGATCGATAAAATATATTTGTCATGAGAAAGCCCGATGAACACATAGTTACCGTCAGTCCTGTTTTCGATGAAAAAATCGTATGAAGTCTCGGTGATCGTGCATTCAATCCCGATTTCCCTTAAAAATATCCGGCAGGGATATCCGGTCGCAAGTTCTGCCTGATATTCCCAATCATCATCCGCTTTTATCTCGCGGCTTTTAACCGTGATGCATCTGACGCCTTTGACGTATTTTCTTGCGATGGTGAAAACGCCATTGTCGTACAGGACGATGCCACCCCGGACGCTTTCGAGCTTACGGCGCATTTCGCGTATTGCCGACGATGGAAGCGAAAGTCCGAACCGTTCGCGAAGGATCCTGGACATCGCGTAGCCGAATAATTCAGGAGAATCCAGGTTTTTTTCCGGGATACACAGCGAGCCGTCATCAATGGAGCCCGATACGGCCTGCGGCAGCACGCGGGATTCGAGCAGCGACTCGTATTCTCCAGCAACGGTAGAAAGGCTCTCAATCGAATCCGCGAGCATGGGGAAGCTCCCACTCACAAGGGGAATCACCCTGTTGCGGATGAAATTTCTGCGGTAGCGCTCCTCTGAATTGGATGAATCTTCCCTCCAGGGAATTCGGGAATCCGAAAGGAAGCTGTAGATGCTTTCGGGGGAGGCATGGATAAGCGGGCGGATTATATTGTCCCTGCGGGGAGGGATTCCTTTCAGGCCGTGCACGCCTGTGCCGGTGAAAATCCTCATCAGAATTGTTTCTATGTTGTCGCCGCGGTTGTGTCCCATGGCGATTTTAGAGTAGCCTCGATCGCGACTGACCTCGGAGAGCAGGGCATATCGTATATCACGGGCGCGTTCCTCGAACGACTTTCCCTTAGCGGATTCGGCGCTGAAATCGTGGGAGAACATGTGAGCGCTGATTCCCATCGAAGCTGCGGTTTCCCTGACGAAATTTTCGTCCATGTCGGATTCGCAGCCCCTCATGCAATGGTTGAGGTGAAAAATCCCCAAGGTGAAGCCGACGATGCCTGAGATTTCGCGCAGGATGTGAAGCATGGCCATGGAGTCCTTGCCTGCCGAAAGGGAAAGAAGGACCCGGTCATCCGGCAAAATCAGTCCGTTCCGTTTGATGAAATCGAGCGTGCTTGCGGTCAGTTCATGCATGGCGTTACCCGTATGTCACGATACGAAGAAAAATTGCGGTCTGTCAACGGATTTATCTTTACAAAAGATGTCTTCGGAGAGAATAGTCACTCTTATAAAGAAAAAACGAAGATATACCACAGAGACTCGGAGAACACAAAGGACACCGCGTGGTTCCTTGTTGCAAGATTCGGCCCTTGAAATTACGAATATATCTCTGTGCCCTCAGCGGCTCTGTGGCCTTATTCTCTTTTATGGGGGATTAACACGCCATGGAAAAACTGATACTCGACCGCATCAGGGAATGGACATCCTCGCCGTTCGACCGGGACACGATCGCAGAAATAGAACTGTTGAATTCCAGTGGCGAGACACGCGAGCTCGAAGACCGGTTTTACCGGACACTCGAGTTCGGGACCGGCGGGCTTCGCGGCGTTATCGGAGCCGGCACGAACAGGATGAACATCTACACTGTGGGGATGGCCACGCAGGGGCTTGCGAATTACATCAACTCGCTGAAGCTCAGTTCTCCATCCGTGGTGATCGCGCGGGATTCGCGCAACAAGTCCGACATTTTCGCCGACGAGGCAGCATCGATACTCGCCGGCAACGGGATCAGGGCGCTTTTCTTCAGGGAGATATCCCCAACCCCGTTCGCCTCTTTCGCGGTGAGGGATCTCGGCGCGACCGCGGCGATCGTCATCACTGCAAGCCACAATCCGCCCGAATACAACGGGTTCAAGGTCTACTGGGACGACGGAGGGCAGATAGTGCCGCCGCACGATAAAAACATAATCTCAGAAGTGGAGAAGATCGAATCCGTAAGCCTGATCAGCAGGATGGACCACCCCGAGGCCGTAAAGACCGGGATGATCGAATACATAGACGAGCGGATATACAGCTCGTACCTGAGGAAGCTGGGAGCCGGGGCCCCCGGAGGAGGAAGCCACTCGGCGGTGAGGATCGCGTACACTCCCCTTCACGGCTCCGGCTGCAAAATTATTCCCGACGTGTTGAGGCTGTTCGGATTCAGCGATCTCCATGTGGAGGAGTCACAGAGCGCACCGGACGGAAATTTCCCGACCGTAAAAAGCCCGAACCCGGAGGAGCGCGAAGCCCTGACGCGCGTCATCGATCTTGCGGCGAAAGTGAAGGCAGGTATCGTACTTGCGACCGACCCGGACGCCGACCGCATGGGCGCCGCGGTCAGGGACCATGCCGGCAAGTATGTTCTGCTCAACGGCAACCAGATCGGCGCGCTGCTGATGTACTACACGCTACTGAGGACCGGAGAAAAAGGCGCTCTGCCCGAAAAATCATACGTGGTCAAGACCATCGTGACGACCGACCTGCAGGCCGAAATAGCGAAGAGTTTCGGCTGCGCGGTTTACGACGTGCTGACCGGGTTCAAGTGGATCGCAGCAGTTATGAAGGAAAACGAGAAGAAAGGCATGCGGTACCTTTTCGGCGGCGAAGAGAGCTATGGGTATCTTCCGGTTGATTTCGTCAGGGATAAGGACGCGGTGAGCTCATGTTATTTCTTCGCTGAAATGGCAGCCTGGCTTGCGTCATCCGGAAGGAGCCCGCTCGATATGCTCGACGAAATTTACGGGAAGTTCGGTTTCTATCTCGAGGACCTTCATTCGATAACGATGAAAGGCCGCGAGGGCCAGGAAAAAATCAAGTCCATCATGCGCTCCCTGCGCAAAAATCCGCCTTCAGAGATCGCCGCCGTAGGCGTGGCTTCTTTCCGAGACATCCTGGACCTGTCCGAAACCGATCCATCGACCGGCAGAAAAGAAAGCATAAACGGACTGCCGTCATCCGACGTGCTCCAGCTTTTTCTCGCAGACGGATCAAAGATTTCGCTGCGTCCGTCCGGGACCGAGCCCAAAATCAAGCTGTATTTCAGCGTGCGGGAGATCATGGCCGGCGCCGATTCGCAGAGAGCACGGACGGCCGCGCAGGACAAAATCGCCGCTCTTAAAAAAGCGGTCCTGAAAAAGCTCGATCAGGCGATGGATTCGTAGATTTCGCGTTCCTTGCGCGCCATGACGGCGGCATGCTTTTCGCTTTTCTCGTGATCGTATCCTGCTAGGTGGAGAACGCCGTGGATGACGAGGCGCTTTATCTCGTCTTTCAGGCTCACGCCGTATTCGGCCGCCTGGCGCTCGGCTGTTTCGATCGAGATGAAAATGTCGCCGAGGTCCTCCGGTTCGGATTCGATGTCGGGAAATTCGCAGTCCCTGTTCGCGAAGCTGATCACGTCGGTTGGCGAGTCCTTTTTACGGTATTCGCGGTTCATTTCACGGATGAAGCCGTCGTCCGTTATGATCACGGTGATGAGCGCGTTCTCGATGCCGGTTTTATCCGCCGCCGCGGCCGCGAGCCTCGATATCGACCGGGCAGTCATCTTTTTATAGGGCAGTCTGCATCCCTCGGTGAACACATCGACCTTAATCACCGGCCGATTTCCCCTTGCCGACCTTTTTTTCTAGCGAGCGGACATCCTCTGTATCCGGGTATTCGATCCTTGTATGGAATATCCCGTTCAGGATGCTCAGGAAGGATTTCTGTATACGGTTGAGCTCGGACATCGAAAGGTCCGAGTACTCGAGCTCTCCCTCGTTCAGCTTGTTGTACACGATTTTTCTCACCAGGCCTTCGAGCTTCGCGGCGTTAGGCTCCTGTATCGTGCGCGACGCGGCCTCGATCGCGTCGGCCAGCATCACGACTGCGGTCTCTTTCCCGTGGGGTTTCGGTCCGGGATACTGGAAATCGGATTTCCTTATCTCGTCGTTCGTCCTGAGGTCGTTTATCTCCTCGAGAGCCTGATGGTAGAAGAATGCCATCGTGGTCTTGCCGTGATGCTCGCGGATGAAATCGATGACCGATTCCGGCAGGCCGAATTTTCTCCCGAGCTCGATGCCTTTCGATACGTGAGAGATGATCAGCTGCGAATACTCCCTGGCCGACAGAGAGTTGGCCCTGGGGTCTGTCACCTTGTTTTCGATATACATCCCGGCGTCCTCGATTTTACCGATATCATGGTAGAAAGCGCCGACCCTCGCGAGCATCGAATTAGCCTGTATGTCCTTGCAGGCCGCCTCCGCCATTGTGGAGACGATCAGGGAATGGTTGTAGGTGCCCGGCGCCCTGACCAGCATTTTCTTGAAAATGTCCGCATTCAGGTCTGAGAGCTCGAGGAGCTTGAAGCGTGTCGTGATTCCGAAAACGTTTTCGTAAAGCGGCAGGAGCCCGAGGACCAGGATCGAATTGATGAATCCGTTGGCCAGGGCGAACTGAACGTTTTTTCCCATGCTGCCGTAGGGGATCTGTTCGATCAGGGCGATCGAGACCACGATAAGGGCGTTGGCGACGCCGAGGAAAAGACCGCCCCTGAGAAAATCGGTGCGGCGGTCCACCTTGCTGTTGACGATAAGGCCGAGGACCGCCGAACTGAACGACAGGATCACCGTCGCCAGATCGCCACCGCTGATGATAATCGTGAAGAATATCAGGTATACTGAAACCAGTATCGCGATATGCAGATTGTACAGTATCGAGAGCATCATGGCGACAAAGGGAATCGGCAGCAGGAGGGAGAAAATGATCTTCGAGTCCCTGAGCATCTCGCTGGTGCCGATGAGAAACGTGTAAAGGATGAACATCAGTGTCAGGGAAAAAATGATCCAGGTCGCCCTGCTGTCGGGCATCAGGTGCTGACGATACTCCATGACAAAATAGCCGAATATGACAAAAAACACCATCTGGACGAGGAATATCCCGAATACGTAATTGGCGTGGGTGGAACGCGCGTTTCGATTCAAAATATCGATTTTATTCATTATTTCACTCGTGATCGTGTCGCCTTCTCTCACAATGGTCTGGCCCTTCTTGAGCATTCCCAGAACGGGTTTTACGTTCTTGAGCCTGTCGTTGACCCTTCTCTGTGTCTCCTCCGGGTTGTATTTCAGGTTCGGCCGGAGCCCGGTTTTTATGACTTTCGTTATCGTTTTCAGGTCCTGCTGGGACAAGTCTGGCGCGAGCGAATATGAGATGTTGTGCAGCCTGTCAACGGTGTCCCTGATCGTCCTGAGCTGGTTTACCTGTCTCGATATTTCCTCGATTTCGGATGATCCGGAAATGGTTCTTATCACGATACTGCGGTTCGGCATGTCAGGGGGATTTTCGAATCTCTCGCTGAGGATGCCCATGTCGTTGTTGTCGTAGATGTAGATGATGATCCTCGTGACCGACTTGTACAGCGTCTCGATGTCCTTGCAACCGATAAGGTCAAGCAAAACTGCGTCGCTGTAGGCCCTGGCGGCCGGCGTGGATTTTTTCAGGGACTGCAGCTGGGTTGAAAGGTTTTCAGTCCCGATCGGCGGGTTTTCCCTTATTGTACGCTTGATTCCAGCGAACAGGCCCTGAACCTGCGCCAGGTTCTCGACGAGCACGTCGGGGTCCTTATCGAAAACGATCTGCACCGATTCAGCGGTGCGTTTTCTTTCGATTTCGGTCTCGGATTCCTTGACGAAGTATATCGTTCTGGGGACCCTGACGTCGGTAAGTGCGATATCGCCGATATTGTAGCGGTACGTTTCTTCGAAGATGTTGAGCGAAAGGGCCGCGGTGGAGATGAGGATGATCACGAAAAGCGTCAGAAAGGAATACTTGACGTTCTCGGCCCTCAGGATGAAATCGAGCTTGTTCAGGAAACCGTGGAACAATTGTTTCATTATAATTCTCCTGCGGCTGATCGGTTCATTCCGGAGATCCGCTCTTCTCATAGGCGGCGACGATTTTTTCCACTATGGGATGGCGGGAAATGTCCTCCTTGGTGAACTTTATGAAGCTGATGTCCTTGATCCCCTTCAGTATTTTCATCGCGTGCAGAAGCCCGGAATTTTTCGGTTTTTCCAGGTCTATCTGAGTCTCGTCCCCTGAAACGACTATTTTTGAATTCACCCCCATCCTCGTGAGGAACATTTTCATCTGCGCGGAAGAAGTATTCTGCGCCTCGTCAAGGATGATGAACGAGTTGTTAAGTGTCCTGCCCCTCATGTAGGCCAGTGGAGCTATCTCGATCGAATTTTTCTCGATGAGCTTGGAGATCTTTTCGAAGGACTGGAGTTCGAAGAGCGCATCGTAAAGCGGCCGGAGGTAAGGGTTGATTTTCTGTATCAGGTCACCGGGAAGAAACCCGAGGTTTTCGCCCGCCTCGACAGCCGGCCTGGTGAGAACGATCCTGTCGGCCTTGCCGGTGAGAAAACAGTGGATCGCGGCAACGACTGCGAGGAACGTCTTGCCGGTACCGGCCGGGCCGCTCGCGAACGTTATCGGCTTGGAGAAGATCGATGACAGATAATGTGCCTGGTTCACGGTCTTGGGCATGATGACCCTGCCAGTGTCGGGTATCTTTATTTTCAGGCGGCTGATGTCCTCGGCCTGGATGGACTCGCCGGAGAGGACCATGTTGACCAGATACTTGAGGTCGAAGTCGTCGAATTCATAGGAGGCGTCCTTGTGGTGAAGAACGTCGCTCATGATATGCATGACCTTCATGAGGGAGTCGTTTTTTTCCTTCGGGGCCTTGATGATCAGGGTGTTGCCCCTCGGGATGATTTCGGCGCCTGAAAGGGCCTCTATCTTCCTGATATTCCCGTCGTTGAAGCCGCACAGGCGCCTGAAAAGCGACGTGTCGTCGATTTCGAATTTAGACTCAATCATTCCCGGTTTGCGCGACCTTGATTGATAGCTCGTCGAGCTGAGATTCAGAGACCGGCGAAGGTGCGCCGCTCATGAGACACTGCCCGCGTGCCGTTTTCGGAAATGCGATTACATCGCGAATCGAGTTTCTCTTCAGAAGCAGCATCATGACCCTGTCCAGGCCAAGGGCGATCCCTCCATGGGGAGGCGCTCCGAACTGAAGCGCCTCGAGAAGGAAAGAAAACTTGACTTTCGCCTCTTCTTCTGAAATCCCCAGCAGCCTGAAAACATCGGCCTGAAGCGCGGAGTCCGCTATCCTTATGGAGCCGCCGCCGATCTCGACGCCGTTCAGCACGACGTCGTATGCCTGCGCCTTGACCGAGGCCACTTTGTCAGGGGTGAGGTCCCTTACCAGTTTCTTGTGTTCCTCGAGGGGAGACGTGAACGGATGGTGTACTGCGCTGAAACGGCCTTCGTCGTTATTGTATTCGAAAAGCGGGAACTCGGTGACCCAGAGAAAGTTGAGCTTGTCGTCATCGATAATGCCGAGGTCTGAAGCGAGTCTGACCCTTAGGTTGCCAAGGACCGGTGATGCTACGGCATCGCTGCCGGCAGCGAAGAAGACGACCGAAGGCCCGGAGAGTCCCATGGCCTGAACGAGTCCCTTTCTCTCGGCTTCGTCAAGATATTTGGAGACGCCGCCGTCGAAATTGCCGCCGGAGTATTTGACGAAAGGAAGGCCTTTCGCGCCGTAGGTTTTGACGAATTCGGCATATGCGTCAGTCGCCTTGCGGGAGAAGCCGCCGTTGTCGGGCGCCGCGATAGCCTTGACCACTCCGCCTTCTGCAAGGGCCTGTTTAAAGACCGTGAACTGTGATGAGGCGAATATTAACGAGCAGTCGGCGATTTCCATGCCGAAACGGGTGTCAGGCGCGTCCTTGCCGTAGCGGGACATGGCCTCGTCATAGGTCATGCGGGGGAACGGCATCGGTATTTCTTTTCCCAGAACGGCCTTTACCGTGTCGTTGAGAAGACCCTCGATGACGTCCATGATTATTTTCGGCGTCGTGAACGAGAGTTCGAGGTCGACCTGGGTGAATTCGGGCTGACGGTCGTTTCGCAGGTCCTCGTCGCGGAAGCACTTGACGATCTGGAAATAGCGGTCCAGGCCGGAAACCATCAGTATCTGCTTGAACAGCTGAGGCGACTGCGGCAGCGCGTAGAATTCTCCCTTGTTGATCCTGCTGGGAACAAGGAAGTCCCGGGCGCCTTCCGGAGTCGATTTGTTCAACATTGGGGTTTCGATTTCTATGAAGCGCTGTTCGGAGAGGTATTTTCTCATGGCCTGCATGACTTTGTGCCGGGAGATGATCGCGTCCCTCATTTCATCCCTTCGAAGGTCGAGATAGCGGTAGCGCAGCCTTGTTTCCTCGCCGACGTTCTCTCGCGCGCTCAGAGGGAAAGGCGGAACCTGGGATGTGTTCAATACGGTTATTGCGTCGGCGAGAACTTCGATCTCGCCGGTCTTCATGTCCCTGTTGATAGCGTCATCGGCCCTTTTGCGCACCGTTCCCTGTACTGCAAGAACGTATTCGCTCTTCACCGAGGCCGCGGCCTTGTATACTTCGGGTGAAAGCGAAGTATCCGAAAAAATCTGTACCTGGCCGGATACGTCCCTGAGTCGGATGAATATTATCCCGCCGAGATCGCGTACCGAATCGGCCCAGCCGCATAGAACCACTTTTTTACCGATATCTGCCGCCGATAGTTCGCCGCAGTAGTTTCTTAGCTCGAAAAGTTCTTTCATGGCTTCAAAATGTCTCCCGCAATCTTAGAAGATTGTAGAATTTATCCATCCATGCATTTGTCAAGCCTAAAAAGGGGGGATATTTGCCCGAGGCGCGCCGGTCGCATCAAACCCCGCATGACTCGGGCCGGGTAAATTTACCTGAAAATTTTTTCAAACCGGGAATAGATGCTTTCGGCCCGCTCTTTATCAGGGCCTTCGGCGATTATCCTGAAAACCGGTTCAGTGTTCGACGGCCGAAGGTGCACCCAGCCTCCTGCGTAAGGTGAGCCGGCGCGAAAATCTATGCGGAGTCCGTCTGCTGCCGATATCTTATCGTTTTTGAAATCGTTGCGTATCCGATCGAGAACGGACGCGTCGAACGTCGATGGATCGAAGCTCACCTTCCCTTTCTTCATGACATACGAAGGCAGAGCTGAGACCGCATCAGAGATGGACTGCCCGCGCGCTGCAAGCATGTCGAGTACATAGCCGATTCCGACCAGGCTGTCGCGGCCGAGGTGCACTTCGGGTGAAATGACCCCGCCGTTGCCCTCCCCGCCGATCAGGGCGCCTTTTCTGCGCATGGCTTCGACGACGTTTATCTCGCCGACTTTGGCCCTGAGAAACGGCGCGCCGTGTCTTATCGCCACATCCTCGACCGCCCTGGACGTCGAGAGGTTCACAACGACCATGCCTTTTTTCTTCGATAGCATCCGCTCCGCGGCAAGGGCCACGGTCAGCTCTTCGCCGATCGGCCTGCCCGCATCGTCGACGATCGCGAGGCGGTCCGCGTCCGGGTCCTGGGCGAAACCGATATCGGCCCGGTGTTTCCTTACTGCCGCCGATAGGGCGCGGAGGTTTTCGGGAAGCGGCTCCGCCCCCCGCGGGAACGGCTTGTCCGGTTCGCAGAACAGGGGGATGACTTCGCAGCCGAGACGTCCGAGAAGCTCGCGGGTGATGAGGGATCCCGCGCCGTTCACCGAATCCAGCACCACGCGGAATTTTCTTTTGCGGATTTTACCGACGTTTATCACTTTCATGACTTTCTTTATATGGATTTCGAAAGAGGACATGTCTGCGGCGATCGTGCCGATCCTGTTCCATGGCCTGTGTTCCGGTTCGAGGTCCATCATCGAAAAATAACGGTTGATGTCCTTTTCATTCAGGAAAGTACCGCTCGAGTTTATCAGTTTGAAGGCGTTCCATTGTATAGGGTTGTGGCTCGCGGATATGACGATCCCCCCCGCTGCGCCGAGATGTTCGACCATGACCTGGACAGTCGGGGTCGGGACGAGCCCGATGTCGATGACGTCGCATCCTGACATCGCGAGCGCCGACTGCATACCGCGGGAGATCGCCTCTCCAGTGGGCCTCGAATCGCGGCCGATGACCACCGGCCCTCCTTTGACGTGTCGGGCGAACGCGCCGCCGGCCCGGAGGATCAGCTCCGGCGTCATCGTCTCGCCGACGACGCCCCGAATTCCCGAAACGCTCATCATCAGCCGCGATGCCATATTTATCTCTTGCTCCTTCTCATCTTCTTTCTTTTTACGCCGCCCTCTACGGGGATGTTCGCCTCCCGGGCCTTGGTTCCGGGCCTGCCTGCCTGCATCTGCGCCGAGGCTCCGGTCGGGATACC
>JAKLIV010000144.1 GCA_022709405.1 Spirochaetota bacterium | reverse complement strand
AGTTTGCCCGGCGCTATAACCGGAAGATGAACCGGACTGGGCCGTTCTGGAACGAGCGTTTCAAGGATTCGATCATTGAATATACAGATAATCCTCGCTTTTATTTTTTCTGGCTTATCTGCTACATCGCCTACAATGCGGTTCGGTCAGGCCATGTCCGTGATCCGCGCAATTATAAATACACATCGTTCAATGCGTACCTGGATCCCAATTACATCTCGCCGGTAAAAATAACCCTGCATTCCTATTTTATCGAGCTGGGGAAAACCTTCGAAGAACGGGTGAATAAATTTCTAATGTACGAGGAAATATACCGCAAGCGACTATATTGCGGTATTTAATTTTATACAAAAAGTGCAGGGTGAAATCTTGGGTGGCTTTGAAGGGGGGTCAGGCTTTGCTGTGACCTTCTATTGGATTAAATATTAAAGTTAACAATTCATGCATTCCCAACGATAAAAACCAGAATTTTTTCATATGTAAATTTACTACTATTTAATTATCTCCCATTATAACCCATTTCAATAATAGAATTCAGTATGTATTACTATATAGTCTCTTATCTCGTTTGCTCTGAGCTATTAAACATATGAGTTATTTTAAGTACTCTGAGCGAATATTAACATAAAAATAAATCTCACAATGACAAAAAAATGCTGGTAAAACATAAGGCATTCCTGCATCGTGGCGCATTCAAAAATTAACCTCAAGATGTATAAAAACCGCTTAAAGCCAAGGTTGACGTTCAGTTTCAGGAGTTTCCTCATAAATGAAAAAAATCAAAAATATTGCGATCATAGCCCATGTGGATCATGGAAAGACTACCCTCGTTGATGCAATGCTCAAGCAAAGCGGTCTTTTCCGGGAAAACCAGCATGTCGAAGTATGCATCATGGACTCAAATGACCTCGAAAGGGAGCGCGGCATTACCATTTTTTCAAAAAACGCTTCAATAAATTATAAGGGATTCAAAATCAACATTGTCGATACGCCCGGTCATGCAGATTTCGGCGGCGAGGTCCAGCGCATCATGAAGATGGTTGATTCAGTGCTTCTTCTTGTTGATGCATTCGAGGGCCCAATGCCGCAAACCAAATATGTCCTTAAAAAGTCCCTTGAAATCGGCCTCAAGCCCATCGTTGTTATAAACAAGATCGACAGACCCAACAGCAGGCCGACCCAGGTCCTCGACATGGTCTTTGACCTCTTTATACAGCTTCAGGCCAGCGACGAACAACTGGATTTTCCCGTCGTATTTGCTTCCGCTAGAGACGGCTACGCGACTCTCGACATTAAAGCTCAGAGCAACAATATCTTCCCCCTGCTTGACACCATTATTTCCCATGTCGAGGATACCTCCGGAGACCCTGAAAAACCGTTCCAGTTCCTTGCATCTGCAATCGAATACGACAATTATGTGGGAAGGCTCGGCACCGGTAAAATCTACAACGGTACGGTCAGACGCGGGGACGAAGTGCTTCTTTTGAAGAAAGACGGAACAAGCCAGCCTTATCGTGTGACAAAAATTTTCTCCTATGAAGGACTCAAAAAAACCGAAATCGTCAGCGCTTCAGCCGGAGACATCGTTTCACTGGCCGGAATTGAAGGCATTGACATCGGCGAAACGGTCGCCGATCCCGACAATCCCGAAGCTTTACCGGTCATTTCAATCGACGCGCCGACACTGGCCATGACATTCCTCCCGAACAATTCCCCTTTCCTCGGAAGGGATGGTAAATATGTGACCTCGACCGCGGTCTGGGAGCGATTGCTTAGAGAAAAGCAGAACAACGTGAGCCTGGTCATCGAAAAATCCGAAAACGCCGATTCTTTTGCCGTCAAAGGCCGCGGCGAACTGCAGCTTGCCATCCTCATCGAGAACATGAGAAGGGAGGGATATGAATTTCAGGTATCAAAACCCGAGGTAATATTCCGGGACATCGATGGTAAAAAATGCGAGCCGGTTGAACTCGCGATGATCGACGTGGCGGACGAATTCGTGGGAGTGGTCATCGAAATGCTCGGCAAACGCAAGGGTGAAATGACGGGAATGAACCAGGGCAAAGACGGATACACCCGGCTTGAATTCACGGTCCCATCCCGGGGCCTTATCGGGTTCAGGAACGAATTTCTGACAGAGACCCGCGGCACCGGGATATTGAACCAGATATTTTACGAATACCAGCCCTACAAGGGAGACATCCCTGGCAGGACCAGGGGCGCGCTCGTGCAGATGGAAAAAGGAGTTGCCGTGGCTTACGCTCTCGACAACTTACAGGAGCGAGGAGATCTTTTCATCGGTCCCGGTACCGAAATCTATCCAGGAATGATAATTGGCGCTCACAGCAGGGACAACGACCTCGACGTAAACGCCTGCAAGACGAAAAAGCTGACCAACATGCGCGCATCTGGATCCGACGATGCAATCAAGCTCATACCGCCCAGGGAATTCAGCCTCGAGCAGGCCCTTGAATACATCGCCGATGACGAACTTCTTGAAGTGACGCCGAAAAACATCCGCATGAGAAAAAAACTGCTGGATAAACTCGAACGTAAAAGATCGGCCAGGGCCGGATGATATCCGCCGCTGGCCGTCATCGTTTTCTGTTATTATTTTTAATCCTCAAATGAACCGCCGCCTCATGCGGTCAGCAGACCCTGTTTGGCCGCCTCGCGTTCTATCTTGAAATATGCAACTGCCTGCTGGAGCTGTTTGGAATGCTCTTCGAGTATTTCCGCCGTTGATGCCAGCTCCTCTGAAGCGGAAGCGCTGCGTTGGGTTACCGTGTTGAGCTGGTCCATTCCGAGGTTTATCTGGTTAACACCGGTATCCTGCTCCTCCGAAGCGCGGGTGATCTCCTGAACCAGATCAGCCGTTTTCTTGATATCAACCAGAATTTCCTGAATGAGTTTGCCAGCCGTATCGGCTATGCCGACGCTGTTCGTGGCCAGGGAGCTGATTTCCTGGGCCGCCTGCTGGCTGTTCTCGGCCAGCTTGCGCACCTCGCCCGCGACAACGGCAAAACCTTTACCGTGATCGCCCGCACGGGCAGCCTCAATCGCCGCATTCAGTGCAAGCAGGTTGGTCTGATACGCTATGTCTTCAACAACACTGATCCTCTGGGCAATAGCCTTCATGGCGTTGATTGTATCCATAACTGCTTTGCCGCCCTGTTCGGCCTGTTTCGAAGTCTTCTGTGCAAGGTTGTCTGTTTCCTTGGCGTTTTGCGCATTCTGGGAGACGGTCGCGCCGATTTCCTCGAGTGATGATGTGATTTCCTCGACATTTGCCGCCTGCTCATTCGCACCCTCGCTCAGGCTCATAGCTGTTGCGCTTATCTCGGTCGAAGCCCCGGACACCGCTTCGCTGCTCAGGACAATCTGTTTGACGACATCGGATAGCATCCCCATGGTCTGATTGAGGGCCTTTATCATCATCCCGATCTCGTCCTCGGAAATTTTATCCTTATATCTGGCTGCAAGGTTCCCGGCCGACAATTCCTGCAGTATCTGACTTGCAGAAGTCAGAGGATTCAGACGTTTTCTGACGACATACGATATTGCCAGGGCGGCAAGGGCGATGCCGATCAGACCGACCACGACCATGATGCCCGCCATGGTCCTGGCGTCTTCCCTGATGTCATCAGTATAAAGGGTTATTGCGGTCATGACTTTATACTCCGGCATTCTCTTGAAGGTGAGTATCTTGTCCCTTCCCTCCCATTTATAATGCACCATATCGCCATCTGATGCCTTTTCAATATCCTTCCAGAAATCGAACTTGTTGAAATTCAGCTTCATGTTCATTTTTTCATCAGGAAAAGCGAATGCCACGCCGTCGGTACGGATAAAAACGACATAGCCGGTCTTGCCTATTTTGAGATTTTTGACAAGGTTCTGCGTCAGGAAGCCGACATCGCAGTTCATGGCCACGATGCCCACTATTTTTCCACTGCTCTTGACCGGTGCTGTAACAGAGACCACCGGTTTTCCCGTTAACGGGGACAATTTCGGCTCTCCCACAAATGCTTTCCCGCCAAGAGCCGTGTCCACTTCCTCGTCAAACCCGATGCCGCGGGCCTTCATCCCGATCGCTTTCCCAACAGCATCCGCCAGAACACTTGAATTATCGCCCCCCGAAATGAGCAGTATATTTTCATAGAAACCCTTGTTTTCGCTGAAGCTCCTGAAAATTCCCGTTGCGGCTGCGCCGTTTCCCCCTTCCGCAGCGTCAATTACCTGCTTCTGAGCGGCAAGAAACTGCACGCTTGACAGCTGGTCCTTGTAAAACCGCTCGAGCTGGCTCAGCAGGTCATCGTTGAAATTCGAAAGCTGGTTGCTGTATGACTTTTCGACGGCATTGTATGCCGCATTGTACGAGACGACAACCAGCACCACTGTAAGCAGGAAAACCACTACGGTGACGGACAGGGATATTATTGTTCTTACACTGTTTAACCTGATATTCATATAGTACCTTCCATAAAGACATAATAGTAAATCGTCATTTACGACCGATAAAGTTCCGCTGGATATATTTTATGCTCCGATCAATGACTGTCTTTATTATACCTCGAACGTAAAAATGTGCAAGCGGGGGGTAAAAAAAAATGATTCAGCGGTTGATATCGAGCACGATTAGAGTGACGTCATCCCTGAAGGAATCCGCCCCGGACCATGAATGGAGCTTTTCAACCACGGTATCGGCGAATGAATCGATCTTGCTGGCTCTATTCTGTTTTATGAAATCACTGAAGTTTTCGGTCCAGAACATCTCTCCTGATTTGTTCTTGAGCTCGATAATCCCATCGGTATAGAAGACCAGCCGGTCCCTTTTTACAAGATCGAGCGAAGCCGTGTCGTATCGGTTATTCTCCGCCCATCCGAAAGGCACTCCCTTCGAAACGACCGATCGCATACCTCCATCCTCCCCACAGACCAGCAGAGGCCAGTGCCCTGCGCTTGATTGAAAAATCATCCGCTTTTCGAGATCGATGAGCGCGTAGAACGCGGTTATATACTGGTCGCCCGTGAGGCCGTACATTGACGCGTTGACTCGCGAAAGGAGAGGCCCGGGTTCATGCTCCTGCTCGAGATGAAACATGTAGGCGACCTTGAGCATCGCGCAGATGAAAGCGGCCGGGAGCCCGTGCCCCGAAACATCCGCGATGAGCACGGCGATGCGCTTGTCGTCGATCCTGTGTATATTGAAGAAATCCCCGCCGAGCTCGTCCATCGGTATGTACCGAACCTCGATGTCTACTCCCTCAATTTCGGGATTCTTACCAAGCATGATATCCTGTTGTATATGGTGCGCCATGTCAAGGTCGTGCCGGATGATGCTGAGCTCGGTGGACAGCCTGGCGGATTTTCGCAGCGATATCAGGTTCTGCACCCTGGCATGGAGCGCTTTTCGCTCGATCGGTTTTGCCAGGTAATCGTTGGCGCCGGCCTCGAGACCCGTCACCATGTCTTCCGGCTTCCCTCTCGCGGTGAGCATCAGGATGGGAAGCTCATGCGGAGCGTGGATTTTTCTTATTTCCCTGCACACGTCGTAACCCGACATACGCGGGAGCATTACGTCCAGGATTATCAGGTCAGGGAGCAGCCCGCCCTTCATCATGTCCAGGGCTTCCTGCCCTTGAGCCATGGTCACGACTCCGTATCCCCATTGTTCGAGGCTTGCCGCGAGAAGCTTCTGTATGACCGGTTCATCGTCGATTACGAGGACAAGGCCGTTTTCCCGTGTCTCGGACGCCGCACCGCGTGCTTTCTCGCCTAACGCATATTCATCCTCCCTGAGCAGTGGGCTGTAGCCGGCGCCTGAAGAAACCGTCTGGCGCGGTCCGGTATGCTTTTTCAATGTAAACCTGAAGCACGCGCCCCGGGGGATATTGGGAAATGCCGTGATCGTGCCTCCATGCAGTTCGACCAGATATTTCGCGATCGCCAATCCGAGGCCCGATCCTGAATAGTACCTGCCGCCTGTGGAATCCGCGCGGGCGTATATTCCGAAAAGATCCTCGGGTTTCCCGCCGGGAAGGCCTACTCCGGTATCGCTCACGGTCACAGCCGCAGTCGCTGCATCGCCGTCGACCGATTCATCGCTGCAATCGACCGATATCCCCCCCTGGTCGGTGAATTTCACGGAATTACCGATCAGGTTGAGGAGCACCTGCTGTATCCTGTCGGCGTCGCCGCGAACATACACCGACTCGGCCTGGATCCGGTTTTCAACCGTGATCCCCTTCTGCAGAATGAGCGGGCGTAATATCGAAATGACGACCTCGACCACCGCCGACAGGTCGACGACTGAGTCAGCGATGTCGACGGCGCCGTGCTTGAGCCGCGAATAATCGAGAATGTTGTTTATCAGGTGCGAAAGCCTGCGCGCGCTTACCGAAATGAGGGAAAGGTTTTCGTCGACGCCCGCAGAGGCGGATCCGTTGGTCAGCCTGTCCAGCATCGATTCCGCGATACCGATTATCCCGTACAGAGGCGTTCTGAGCTCATGCGATATCGATGTCAGGAACTCGTCTTTCAGGAGGTCAAGGCGCTTGAGCTCCGCGTTCGCCCTGCGCAGCTCCTGTATCTGCATCTTGATCATCAGGACGAAATGGTTGATAGTGTTGCCCAGCATCGAAAACTCGTCGTGTGAATTCACCGAAAGGACATGGTCCATATCTCCGCCGCCGATCCGCTCGACGCCCTGGATAAGTTCATCGGCGGAGCGTGAAATGAGCCTTCCGAAAACGTAGCCGAGAGCGCTCAGCATGATGAAGCTCAGGCCGACCGCCCCGTAAATTATCGTTCTCAGTTTAACCACTGGATCGAGGATGCGCGCCCGTGAAAATACGAGCCGGCCAGCGCACATCGGTCCGCGGCCGGGCAGAGCCGAGGTTGCCGTGAACCCGTAGAACGTCTCCCCGTCATGGCCTGTGAACTCGCGCACATTACCCGAATCGAGCATCTCCCTGATCTCATCCGGGGATATCCTTTCGGCCGCCTTCCCGGCCCCGCGGCGCCGTCTGTCGAAATCAAGAGCGGCAAGCACCAGGCCGTTATATTCCATCTTCGCCGACAATAGTATGATGTCTGCATGAACGAGCCCGTCGCCGGCAAGCGGGGATACCATGGTGATCATTTCTCCGAGGTCGAGCTTTGCGGCGGATATGTCTCCGCCGCTCATGAGAAGAACGTTCATCGCCGAATGCGCGAGCATGCGGCAATCGATGATGCTGCGGCGCAACAGCAACTCGATTCGCTCCTCTTCCTGGTGTCTGAGGATGAAAAAAGATATCGGCAGCAAGGACGCGATTATTATTATCGAAAAAAGAAGTATCAGTTTATATTTTAGTTTCATGGCGCCTATTCAAGTTTCCGGTATGCATCATGACGTTTGCGGGCCCTGGAAAGGTAAAGCTTTGCGGTCGCATTCTCGGGGTCGACAAGAAGGATCTTCTCGAACGTGTCGACCGCGGCCCCGAAATCATTCCGAGAGTATTCGCTCATACCCTGCTCCTGCATCGCAGGCACCCGCGCCTTGAGCGAGCCCGCGATCTTCTCGCGTTCATCGGCTGCGGCGCGCATTTTCGGATCGATTGCCCGCAGTATTTTCAGCGCCCGGAGATAATCTCCGCTTTTTTTCAATTCCATCGCCCTTGCAAAATCATCGCATGCAGCCTGGACCGAATCAAGCCGGTCCCTTGCTTCCGGATAATCGGGGTCGAGCTCGACCACCTTCGTGAAATATGAGCGGGCTTTCTCGAAATCCCCCCTGTTATAAAAATTGACCCCCATGGCGTACTTATCCCTGGTCTCGCGGGCGTCACCTGCTTCGCTGTCGACACCCCGGGACGAGGAGAAACCGTACGCTACGCCAAGGTACGCGCTGTGCGCCATGAAGAGCTTGCGGGTGAGATCGTTCTCGGTAAAAACGTACCCTATGCGCAGTTCGACACCTCTGGGCAGGGGGATCAGAACACCTGCGCTGAGAGAAAATCCGATTTTTACCGAAGCCGCGTTCGCGCCGGTTTCGCGGGCTTCGACATGAAAAACGGAGCCCCGCAGGAGAGTGCCGGCGTACAGCGCAGCGCGCCCGTCAATCGAATAATAAAAATGCGGTCCGATACCAAGGGAATATGAAATGAGCGCCGAGGATTCAGCGCCGCGTATGGGATAATACGAGAAATCGCTGTCGCACTCGATCATGAGATATTTCCAGACCAGCGGAATGACATACACCCCGAGAGTCGGGCCGCCGTTGAGCTTCCGCTCATAGTTTCCGGAAAGGTGGGTGTAGCCGCCCCTGATGCCGATGCGCGGGTTCCTTTCAGCTGAGATTCCGGGAACGGCCAGGACAACAGAGCATGAAAACAGGAAGCATATTCCTCTCGCCGATATCCTCCTGCATGTCCTTATCGCCATTCAGTCTCCTTCGCGTATGGGGGCTCATTCATCGAGGCTGAATACCCATATGTCGGAATAATACCTGCCGCTCGACGGGTCGTATCCCCCGTACAGAACGACCGCACCCGCTGCGGAGCCCAGGCAGTATTCGGCACGCGGCGCAGGTCCCTCATTCAGGGCCGACCAACCGGTTGCCGGAGAATACATCCATGAATCTTTTAGCAGTCCCCCGCTATTCAGCCCGAAACAAGTATACAGCGAGCTGTCCGCCAGTGCAAGCCCAATCCATGCCCTGGGACCAGACGAGAGAACAGATATGGAATTCCACTCTCCTGCGGAGAAGCTGTAAGCCGACAATACGTCCCGGTAGGCCGTCTCTTCACTGTCATCATGCAATCCCCCGAACACGTACAGCATATCGCCGTCAAGCGCCGATCCGTGGCCGGCGACCTCGGGGCCGTCAAGCGAAACCTTGGACCACCTCGGTTTGGGCGTGTCGTTCGGATCGAAGCGATACAGCGCGGCGTCCCATGCAATGTCGTCGGTGCCGCCATACACATACAGATAATCGTCAGAACCCAGCACCGAGTGGCCATAGCGGGCCCCGGGAAACGGGCCGTTCGTGTCGCTCACTTCAATCGTTCCCGTCCATCCCGATTCTCCCTGGATCGAAAAATCGTAGAATAGAAACGTCCTCGCCGGCGCGCCGCCGGAGTCTCGGCCGCCGAACACATACAGAACATCGCCGACAAACGCCATGCCATGGCTGGCGAGCGCGGTCCCCGCATCAATCAGCTCGACCTCTCCGGAAGAAAGGCTGAACCTCCAGAGCTCGTCGGCGACGCCGAAGCTGTTCGCGCCTCCATGAACATAGGCCCACCCGTCTTTTACTGCGAACGCCGCCCCCCTGCGGGAGACCCCGGCGTCGGCGTGCATGGTCCAGGTTCCGGTTCCGATGGATGGGATATCGGGTGTTTCTTTATTATTATTGATGCGCTGTTCCCTGGTAATCAGGTTGTCGAGGTCGTCGTCGCAGCGTGAAAGCGAAAGCGGTGCAAGCATGATCAGGGCGGCAATAATAAACATCTTGATTCTCTGAGCTGAATACATGAAAAAAGCCTCTCGGGTACACGTATAATATACCACCAAAAAAAAGAAATGATCTATGCAATCTTAAATATTAATCCGGAAAATGCAGTAAATATGGGACACCGGGACCGGAAAGGCTACGAATTCAGCGCATGAAAATGGTTGATTGCCTCCCCGTCGGTGCTGAAAATCCGTATGAAATCCTGCAGGGAAACGACCTTAAAAATCGAAAGGATGTTCGCTGTCGCCGAAGACATGACCAGATCCCCGCCCTGTTTTCTGATCATCTTGGCTGCCGATACGATGGTGCCGATGCCCGCGCTGTCGATATAATCGAGGTCATGCAGATCGACGATAATCTTCCTGGCCCCTCCGTCGGCAAGAGTCTTGAAAAGGATGAAATACATGCGCGAATTATCAAGTTCGATACGGTGCGGGAGGATCACCTTGAATATCACGCGGTTATAGTCGATCTTGTCGGTGTTGATCTGCGCGAGTTTAATTATTTCTACCTGGATGCTCATCGGAGACCCCTTATTAATATTTACAATGGCCCTATATGAATTTCAGATGGTGCATCGCATCCTCTTCGGAATCAAACACCTTGATTATACGGTTGATGTTCAGCACGTCGAATATCCTCGATATTTTTTCGCTGATATTGATCAGCACGATATCGCCTTTTATGGTCCTCAGGTGTTTTGCCGAGTTAATAATAATACCGATACCTCTGCTGTCAATAAAATCTACGTCCTGCATGTCGAGCAGCACCTTGACCGCCCCGCCCCTGACTATAGTGACAAGCAGGGGCCAGAGCGCCGTGATGTTCCCCTTATCGTCGCCTTCTACCGGATGCAGCCTGAAAACAATGGAATTGAAGTTAATCTTTTCGCCGATAAGGGCGGATTTATCGATGATCGTGATTTCCATGCCACAGTTATACCCTGTTTCATTTATTTATGGGAAAAATTTTTACTATACAAAAAAATAATTGACAGGTAAAAAAACAACTATACATATGTTTCGCATAAAGACAGGGGGGGTTCTATGAATATCAAAAGATTTGCGATATCGTCAGTTGTCGTCTTTCTTCTAATAATGGGGATGGATCAGATCATTCACGGAATAATCCTTGGAGAAATCTACCGATCACTGTCATCAATCTGGCGTCCAGATATGATGGACTTCATGTGGATCATGCTTGCAACAAGCGCTGTTCTTTCAATCGGGTTTGTCTATATCTTCATCAAGGGCCGGGAAAACAAGGGTATAGCCGAAGGTGTCCGCTATGGCGCAGTCATGGGGCTTCTCTTCTGCGGAACCGGATCGTTCAACCAGTATGTCATTTATCCAGTTACCCTGTCGCTTGCTGTACAGTGGTTTGTTTTCGGGTTAATCGAATTTATTATCGCAGGAATCGCGGTATCCATTATCTATAAGGATTAGAATCTCGACTATTCTGCGATTTCTTCAGCCGGGCGCTCCATGAATTCCCTGCGCGGACGGATGAACGGCAGAAGAGCAACCGCGATAACAGACCCGGCCAGGAACCCTATTGCATGGGCAAGGTAGCTTGTCGAAGGGTTATATACTGTCGGCGCCAGAATCACAAGCGCAAAGCCGATCGCGCGGATTATCCTGACCGGAACCCTGCGATCGCTGTCATAGCGGATGAAAAAAACGAGCCACAAGGCCGCCATTCCATAGACCA
>JAKLIV010000143.1 GCA_022709405.1 Spirochaetota bacterium | reverse complement strand
CGATTGTAGCCCGTCACGGCGATTAAAGGACATCAAAAATATTGATGCCGGCCTCCTCTTCGTCAAGGGCTTTGGTGATGTAGAGGTTTGAAGCCTCGAGAAGGTTGACGATCCTGGTCTCCTGGATGCGCTCGCCGGCCTGGCTGAAAATCAGCTTTATGATCGGCCTCAGGGGCTTTTCCGGAATGGATCCTATGACCAGGCCGCGGCTTCCGTCGTTGAGCTCGACGATGGAGCCGATGGGATATACCGACATGCGCGAAAGAAAAACCCTGAGTATGACCGGGTCGAACTTGTTGACCCCGCTCGCCAGCAGGTTCCTCATGGCGTGGTAGAAATCCACCTTGCGCCGGTAGCTCCTGTTCGATATCTGCGCCTCGTAGCTGTCGGCGATCGAGGCGATCCGCGCAAACTCGCCGATTTCGTTCCCATGCAGGCCCCGGGGATATCCCTTGCCGTCGAACTGCTCGTGGTGCTGGAGCGAGACATTGGCGATGCCTTCTTTTATCTGTCCCAGGTCGCGCAGGCCCTTGTAGCCGTGGAGCGGGTGCGTCTTGATCTGCTTGAATTCCTGGTCTGTGAGGTTCGACTGCTTGTGGATGATGTACACCGGCATCTTGATCATCCCGGCGTCAATCAGCATCGTTCCCAGGCCGAGATCCTTGAGCTTGGCGGTGCTGTACTTCAGGGCTATGCCGATTATCAGCGCGTAAAAGGTGACATTGACCGAGTGGGTCACAAGGTAATCCCTGCCCTCGTCGAGACCGTAAAGAAACAGAAAGACGTTCCTGTTCTCTTTCAGGATTTCGATGATATCGTACACGGCCTTTTCCAGCGGTTCAATTTCAAAATTCTGGTCGGCGCGGATGGAGCCGTATGCCTTTTCAACCGCCTGTCTGGCCTTGGTGTGGACCTCGATGAGACGTTTTCTTTTTTTCAGGAGCTCATTGTACTCTGCGAGGATTTTTTTCTCGTTTTCGAGGGAGGTATTTTCCCTTTCGATAAAATCGGCCTGATTGACGATTTCACCGTCGGTTTCGACTTCTATCACGCCCCATGTCATGAGCTTTTTAATGTCTTCTTCTTTGATGGGACTGTTCGCAGGGACCAGCATGTTGTTGCTGTCGATGTAAAGAGGTTTATCGAAAAGCATCCCCGGTTTCAATTCTTCAACAAGAATCTTTTTCATTTTTTGTGTTTCTCAAGATTACCGCTATCTATTTTTCTCTTAAAGTCTCTGTTGACCCTGTAACAAAAAGCCAGGACCTCCGAAACGGCGCGGTAAAGATCTGGCGGGATATGAATCCCGATATCGATTTTAAAAAGAACCTCGGCCAGATCGGCGTCCCTGAAAACCGTTATATTGTGTTTTACGGCTATTTCAATGATTTTTTCCAGCAAAATACCCCGCGCCTTTGCTATCACACGGGGGGCATCGCCGGAATACTCAAGGGCCGCGCCCTTATGTCCTTCCATGTCAGACCTTGACGTCAAATTCACTATTTAGGGAAAAATATGAATTTATTTCAACCATTTTATCAATAATAATATTTCTATTGTGGACCGCAACATGCGCCTGCATCCCCGATCCGGCGAATGATTCCATGAGTCCAGGCAGCGAGCGCCTGATAAAAGCGCCGGAATCCTCGCGATCCGGGACAATCATGATACTGATGGCCCCCTTTTCATGCCTCGCCATGATGTCCAGCTGTCCCAGGGCCGAAAGCTCGAGGCTCAGCGCCAGAAAATCGCCGGATTTGACGTAACGAACCGGCACAAAAACCCCGTCTTCATCCAGCGGCACGACTCCCGATTGAGGGCCTGGACCAGGACCATCGGACAGAGCCCCGGCGAGAAATTCGATGAGCTCTTCCCTTTCCCGCCCGGATTCAACCGAATCCAGCGCGGTTTCAATCTGCGCCGCCAGGTTACGTGCGCCTGGTTCGGGCCAGGCTTCCCTGTTTTTGCCGCGGTTCCTGCCGAAAAGGCCGTATATATAGGCAGCGAACGGGCCGCCCAGCGCCCTTTCAAAGAGAAAAAAGGCGAGATCCGCCCTTGCATCAGGACCCAGGCCCAGGGAAAAAAGCCGCGATAGAAGCGCTGCCGCATTACCTCCTTTTCCTTTTCGGCCCTCGGCCTGCAGCAGATACGCGTGCAGTTGAAAAAGCGCATCGCCCCTGCCGGCGAGGATCCTGCCGATCTCGGCCGGATTGAATCTCTTGACATCATCCTGCCCCAGCAGCGAAAATTCGAGCAGCCGGGCCAGGTAGTCGGCCCTTCCCCCTGCGCCGACCATTTTAAATACATAGGATTCGTTCTTTATCCCGTCAAGCCTGAGGAGCAGCGAATCCCCGGCAGGCAACCCCCTGGTGAATTCGGCCCGTATCCTGCCTCCCCCGATTTCGAGCACCGCGCTGCTCCGACCGCGCCGTTCGACGACCCGCGCGGGCAATTCGGCCCCGACTTCGAGTTTCCTCAGCGCATCCGCCGCGGCTCCAGGGCCGGACACCCGTATAACGTTGACCGCATCAATCTTCATCCGGCCCTTCCTCTCTGCGGGCAGCCATGCTCTTCACCGGCTCATACGATCTGCGGTGAACTGCCGAATAACCGAGGTCCATGATGGCCTGCCGGTGAGATGCGGTGCCGTAACCCTTGTGCCTTGAGAACCCATATCCGGGATACACGCTGTCCATCCGCTCCATGACCTCGTCGCGCCTGACTTTCGCCATGATCGAGGCGGAAGCGATGGAAACCGACTTCATATCCCCTTTTATGACCGAGACCGACGGAACCGGCATATCGAACGAATAATTGCCGTCAATCAGGACAACACCAAGCTTGTCTGTTATACCTTGGATTATCCTGTTTAGTGCAAATTCGGTCGCACGATTGATGTTGATCGCGTCGATGGTGCGGTGCGAAACCATGACGACATCGGAATAGATCGCCCACTTGCGGATTATATCGCGGGCCCTGAGCCTTTTCTGCGGAGAGAGCTGCTTCGAGTCCCGAATATGGTCGAGGAGCTCTGCGGCAGGCTCCATGATCACCGATTGCGGATATATGACGAGACCCACGGCGAGCGGGCCGGCAAGAGAACCCCTGCCCGCCTCGTCAGCCCCGGCGATAAACCCTTCGGTCCGGTCTATAAATGCTTTTTCAATGGCGAAGTCCGGATTAAAACAGGAAGGCGGACATTGTCCGCCTTCGTTATTTTCACCATGGATGTTTTTCACCATCGCTTACTTCATTCGAATATTATTCACCTGCTTTTTCAGCGGGAGGCGCGGCCGGAACATCGGCCGCAATAACGCCGGACCGTCCCTTGCGCTCCTTCAGTTTGGCCGATTTGCCCTTTCTTTCGCGGAGGAAGTACAGCTTCGCCCTGCGGGCCTTGCCCTTGCGGACCACGTCTATCTTTCCGATGCGCGGCGAGAACAGCGGGAAAATCCTCTCGACTCCGACATCGAACGATATTTTCCTTACCGTGAAGTTCTTTCCGAGCCCGTGGTTGTCGATTGCGATGACGATGCCCTCGAAAACCTGTATGCGCTCCTTGTCGCCCTCGATTATTCTATAGTGGACCTTTACCGTGTCGCCCACTTCGAAATTGATCGCCCGGGTTACCGGTGCGATTTCCTTTTCAACGCTCTGTATAAGATCCATCGCTTATTCCCCCAATATTTTTCTCATGAGATATCTTTTATAGAGATCAGGTCTCACTTTTCTCGTTTTTTCTTCGCGTTCCCCGTGCCGCCAGCGGGAAACCGCCGCATGATCGCCGCCCAGCAGTACCTCCGGCACATCCATCCCCTGAAACGACGACGGCCTCGTATAATGGGGATACTCCAGTAGATCGTCCTCGAAGCTTTCCTCCGCGAGGGATTCGGCGTTCGACATGAACCCTGGCACCCGGCGGGCCATCGCGTCGATTATGACCAAGGCCGCGTACTCGCCTCCCGAAAGAACATAATCGCCGATTGAAACCTCGTAATCGACGTATCGGTCTATGATCCTCTGGTCGACCCCTTCATAGTGACCGCACAGTATGCAAACTTCATCGTTCTTTGCCAGCTCCACGACCATTTCATGGTCCAGAAGCCTGCCGCCGGGCGAGGTCATTATGACCCTGGCGCCCGCACTTACGGTCGAATCCAGCGCCTTCGACAGCGGGCCCGGCATCAGCACCATCCCGGCCCCTCCGCCGTAGGGATAATCGTCACACTTGTTGTATCGGTCCTCGGAAAAATGGCGGATATTCACTATATCAACCGATACAATGCCCGCTTCTATCGCCCTGCCGAGAAGGCCCGATTTGAGCGGCGATTCAAAAAAATCCGGGAATAGAGTGACGATTTTAAATCTCAAAAAGGCCCTCTACGGGATTTACATCAATGCGCCTGTTTTTGATTCCGGCCGTATCGACCATGGAACCCACAAACGGAACCATCCTGTCTTTGCCGGAGACGTCCGTGATGACGAGGATGTCCCCCGCTCCGGCCTTGAAAATATCGGTCACTTCGCCGAAAAGGGCGCCGCCGATAAAAACTTCACACCCTATAAGGTCGTAATAATAATAACTGTCATCTTCGAGGAGGTCTTTTCTCGTTTTCTCGGCCGTGCTTTTATCGATATAAATGGAGCCGCCCTTTATCGAGGCGGCGCTGTTTCTGTCGCTGACCCCATCGAAACGGACAAGGGCCGTTTTACCTTTCTGTTCCGTGAACTGCTCAATCCGGTGTTTTGATGAACCGGCTTCGCATGAAATGATGACATGCCGCCCCGGTTCAAAACGGCCCGGGATATCCGATGTCACATAGACCCTGACCCTCCCGTCCAGGCCATGGGCGCCTGTAATCACTCCGATTCGTATATAATCATCTTCAGATATCAATCAAGAATTTCCAAAACGACTCTTTTCCCGGATTTGGTTGCAGAAGCGTTGATTATTGTCCGAATAGCGCGTGCGATCCTACCGTGTTTTCCTATGACCTTCCCAATGTCTTCCTTGGTGACCTTAAGCTCAAGAATCGTCGACTTTTCCCCTTCGATCTCCCTTATCTCGACTTCGTCCGGATGATCCACAAGAGATTTCACCATGTACGCAACAAGCTCCTTGTAATCCATTTCCGCCTCCCGAAGGATTATTTAGCCGCTTTAAACTTTTGCCATATCCCGGAATTCTTCAGTAGATTCAAAATCGTCACGGTCGGCTGCGCGCCGAGCTTGAGCCATTTCAGCATTTTTTCTTCATCGACGTTGAACTGTTTTTCGCCGACTATCGGCTGATACTGCCCGATCTGCTCGATGATGCTCCCGTTTCTTCTGCTCCTCTCGTCAATCGCGACAACCCTGTAAAAGGGCTTCTTTTTCGTTCCAATCCTCTGCAAGCGAATCTTAACAGCCACGAACGGCACCTCCTGATATAATTAGGGAGTTAAGTATTTAAAGCCCTGTTTTTTTGTCAACTTAAAAATTCGCGGATCGCGGCTTTGAGCTCAGCAACATTGCGATTTACCGATCCGTCCTTGAACGCCGCGTTTCCGGCCACAATGATATCGGCCCCCGCCTTCACCACCCGGCCAATATTTTCCCTGTTGATCCCGCCGTCAACCTGTATTTTTACTCTATTATAACCCTCTCGCACAAGAAAATCCTTCAATTTTTCTATCCTCGGGAGGGCGGCTGGCATGAAGGGCTGACCGTAAAACCCGGGATCCACCGACATCACCAGAACCATGTCGGCATAAGGGATAATATCATAGACCGATTCTATGGGGGTCGCGGGATTGACCGCCAGGCCCGAAAGCGCCCCCGCCTCGCGGATCAGGCCCATGAGCCGCGCCGGGAACCTGGTGCTTTCATACTGGACGGTGACGACCCAGGGTTTGAGCTCAAGATACCGGTCAAGCGAGCGCTCGGGCGTTTCGATCATGAGATGCACGTCAAAGGGGATAGAGGTTCTTGACATCAGGTCGGCCATATAGCCCGGCCCGAAAGTCAGGTTCGGGACGAAAAGCCCGTCCATGATGTCCATGTGCAGAAGGTCGATGACCGCGGGATCGAAATCCTTCACCATCTCGCCCATGGTCGACAGGCTGGATGCGATGATCGACGGGGATATCAGCGCCTTTTTTTCATCAGTCATCGTAATCCATCCCAATGACCCTCTGGGGCTCTTTGTTCGCCGTGATCGTTATGCGCGCGTTCCCCTCGCGCCTGAACACGAACACGATTTTTTCGCCGGGACCCATGACCCTTGAAAACGCGGTCGTTTTTGCGTTAAAATCCTCGACAAAAGCCTCGTACAGGCTTTTTTTGGCGTCCGACGGCACCTGATACTCGACCTTTTCATACGCCCTGTACGGATGCTCCTCCATGGGATACAGGTAAACCCCCAGCTGCACCGACCCTCCCCGGGGCACGGCAGCGCCCGGTTCGGGCTTCTGCCAGGCGACCCGGCCGCTCAGGCCTTTATCGGTCGCAACGACGATCTCCTGGGACACGGAAAAGCCCTTTGACAGCAGGATGCCGTAGCACAGCTCGATCGACTGGTTCACCACATCGGGCATGTTCTGGTCTGCGGCCGCGTTCCCGGACGAGACGAGCAGGTTGACCTTGCGGTCCGGGCCCACTTTTTCGCCCGCTGAGGGGCTCTGGGCGATCACGGTGTTTTCGGCATGTTTTGCGGAAGGGATATACGATATCACCCCGGTCGAAAGGGAGATTGATCCGCCGTGATAATTGAGGCTTTTCAGTTTGTTGAGCGCGATGGGCAGGGCCATTCCGGTCACTTTGGGCACGTCGAGCAGGATCGTGTTCCTGCTGACTACCAGCGTCAGCTTGCTGTTTACGGGCACGACCTCGCCCGGATCGGGATGCTGGGACAGGATGATGCCGTCATCGGTGTCGTATACGTCCTTGAACTTGACCTCAGGAACGATGTCTTTACGGGCGATGGTGTTATAAACCTCTATAAAGGACACGCCGGTGACGTCGGGAACGGTCACATCCCTCGAAGCTTTAGTCAGAAAAACCGTAATGACCATCGAAATAAAAAGATACAGCGAGAAGCCGACGAACAGGATCGCCGCGATCCTCCAGATGGTGCCGAAATAATCGAATTTCACCGGATGCTTCGGTTCATTGCTTTTTAACATATTCTTCTCTTTATATTTTATTCAATAAATACTGGTCAACGAAACAGCTTCATCAGGATATTGATAATCAGCGTGGCCATGATACTTATCACAATTCCAGTTGCAAGAGGAAAATATACGGTCGTGTTCCCTTTTTTAAAAGTAAAATCGCCGGGCAGCCGGCCCTGAAAAAATATCACCTATCGCCAAATATTATTTGTCAATAAAAATATTGACATGCATGATGAACACCAAGACTCATTACTCAAGAAATATCCGTTTTATCTCGACAATTGATACAGGGTTCATAGTTATTTTACGCAAAAGCGGCGTCAAAGCATGGACCGCGGCAATCAGCATATGGGAAACAGAGAAATCAAGATACTACTGACCTCGGACATCCATCTGGGGCTTGGCGGGGCGGGGGCGCCGGTTCCCGAAAAGGCGCGAATGAACACCTTTAAAAGGATCGTCAGCCTCGCCAGGGAGCACGACATACTCCTCATCGCCGGAGACCTGATCGACGGCGTAGCCCTGGACAAGGAGACTCTCGACGTCATACGGGCGGAATTCAACGGCCTGAGGGAAAACAACGTGGAAATTCTCCTGACACCGGGCCCCGGCGAGCTGACCACCGACAAGACCGTGGCCCCGTTCCTTTTCGACCTCAGGGCCACCTACATCTTCACCAGCCCGGAGGCGGCGGTTCCCTACACATTCACAAAGGAAGACCAGCGCGTCTATTTTTACGGGATACCCTCGTCATACAGCCATGACATCGCGAAAATAAAAAAGACCTCGAACGACGGCTTTCACATCGGTCTTTTCCATGTCGAGTTCGAGATAGAAAACGGCGGCCCCAGGGAATCGGTGTTCAAGCTCCACAAGAAAAGCCTTAAAAAGCTCGAGCTGGATTTTTACGCCCTCGGCCATAATCACAATTTCAAGATGTTCAAGGTGGCCGACAGGATCATCGGAACATACCCGGGCAGCCCGGAGGCCACCGGATTCGGCGAGACGGGCGACCGGTACGTGATTTCGATCTCGCTCAAGAACAACGAGATATTCCAGATCAAGCGTCTCTCGGTGAATTCGGTGAAAATCTGCGATTCGGTCATCGACTGCTCGGCTCCCGAATCCCAGAACGCCATGCATAAGATACTCGACGAGTCGAAGGGAAAGAACGTGGTCCACAGGCTCACCCTGACCGGATTCAGGGACTATGTCCTGAACAGGGAGAGCATCAACCAGTACAAGGACCTCTACCTCGATGTCGTGTTCTGTGACGAGTCGATCCCGACGGTCAACACCCAGATAAACGAGTACGGATCGGGAGAGTCGATTCGCGGCGAATTTTACCGGAACCTGAAGGAAGACATCAAAAAAGGGAGCGTCCCTGCCGAAGTCGACCTCGACACCATCGCCAAGCTCCTGCACACGGTCTCGACCCTCGGATACGAACACCTGGAGGAATGGCTGTGCGGATAAAAAGATGCGCCGTGTCCAGACCGGGTCTTTTCGAGAATACCGCGATCGAATTCAGCGACGGAGTCAACATCATCTACGGCAGAAACGGATCCGGGAAAAGCCTGCTCGCAAGGGCGATGATGGACGCGCTTTGGGCCGACACCGCCGGCGAAGGACTGCTTACGGATGCGGCATGGGAATCCCTGCACCTCGAAATGCTTTTTGCTCTTGACCACGAAAAGGTCTATAAAACCGTAAAAACGAGAACAGGGGATTCATCCTTCTTCTGTATCGAAAACGATTCGGCAGCGCCCTGCTCGAGATCCCGTAAAAAAGGGAAAAAAGGCGGGCCCGAAGACGAATCCCCGAACGAAACAGACCTTCACTCTTATTTCGATAAAGTCGATTTCACCACCTTCACCCAGTCATCATTCATGCCGTCGCCGTCGGACATCGGACCCGACAGCAGGGTCGATTTCTCGGTGATCAAGAACATCGTCCTCAGCGATACGAGCGGTTTTTTCGATCTTTACAAGAAGCTTGACGATATCCGGGCCGACAGTCCGCGGGGCAGCGCTCTCGGGAAAAAGTTATCGGGACTCGAAGCCAAACTCAAGGACATCACAAAGGAGATCAAGATTTTCGAAATCCAGAATTCGAAAAAAGACAAGCTCATAGTGGAAAAGCGGAATGTCCAGCAGGAAATCGACAGAATGAAAGTCGAGCTCTCTCTGCTCGAAGATAAAAAGGATACGATGGAGGAAATCCGCAAGAACCTGCAGAAAATCGAAAGGCTCAACGAGGAGCTGCGCAGCATCAAGAACGAAGTAGACGGCGAGCAGGAGAAGATCGCGGCCATCTCGAGGATGAAACAGGAGATCAGCGACAGGTTCCCGGAATTCAGCGGGATCGAGCCCGAAAGCGGAGAGACCCTGGACCGCCTCCAGGAAATATTCATCGAAATCAGGAACATCAACGAAAAAATCGACTCCTTCCACGCCAGGAAGGAGCGACAGAAAAAAATGACGAGAAAGGCGGCGGTCACCATCGGCACCGTGTATCTGACGCTGCTTGCCGCGCTCATATACACGGGCAGCGTCACCATCCCTGAATCGATCAGGATGATCGGCACGGGATCGGGGGCGCTTTTCGCGCTGTGCCTGGCCCTGGTCGGTTACCCGTACGCCGCACCGGGATCGAAGGTCCTGGACGCCCTGAAAGAAAACAAGCGCATCCTCGGCCTCAAGATGAAGGAATACGCCGACCAGATACAGTTCCATCACGGCCGTGACAACCTGGGAGAACTGTACGAGTTTCTTCTCCAGTACTTCGAGGATTACATCGAGTACAGCGACAAGAACCGGGAGATCAAGGAGCTCGACCGCTCGCTGAAAGACAGCGCGTACCTGGACAAGATACAGAACAAGCTTAAAGAGCTGAAGTCCCAGGAAGAGACGATCAAGACCATAATAAATTCTGCGGCGGCCTCGCTGAACATAAACCGGCTCAAAAACCCAGACTTCACGGTGCTCGACGAGCTGACCGACGAGATCGACTCCGGCATCGCCGGTCTCAACGATTCGATCGCGGCCAAAAAAAACATTCTCGTCCAGATCGACTCCGAAATCCTTCAACACCCCGACAAGACGGGGCATTACAAAAGGCTCTGTGAAGAAAAAGATGAAATCCAGGCCGTACTGAACAAGCTCTATGCCAGAAAAAACACGCTGGATTACGTCATCGGCCTTCTCTCCCGGACGATCGAAAAATCGGAATCCCGGCAGCTGAAAAAAATAGTCGGTCTCGCCCACGAGCGGTTCACGCTGCTGACCGAAAACCAGTTCGTCGGCCAGGTCGACGAGGAAAGCATCCGTCGTTTTCTGACCGCGCCCGTCGAGGGGCTCAACCCGAGCCTGATGCACTTCATCATGCTCTCGTTGAAACTGTCCCTGACCGATTTCCTGGCCGAAGCAGGCTTGTCGGCTCCCCTGATTCTCGACGATCCCTTTCTCTTCATGGACGATGAAAAAATAGACAACCTGAGGGAGCTGGTCCTTGACGCTTCTGAAAAGAGGCAGGTGATCATATTCACCCATAAAAAGAACGCGGCCGACTGGGGAAACTACCGGGAAATCTGACCGCGCCATGGACAAAAACGGACAGATGACATTTTCCGACGATCCGCTTCTCAACGGAAGCAACGAGGTTTACCAGCTCATCGAGACCGGTGAGTTCGCGCTCGCGGTGACGAAACTGGACGAGATGATGGAGATCGACCCCGACTATCCGGGCCTCGTCGAATCCTACCGGACCGCCCGGTTCTGGCACAACCGCGAAAAGGAGCTCAACGCCCTGGACGACGGCAAAGACACCGCCGACTACCTGATGACGCAATGGAAGATCTTCGAAGAATACTCCCAGGAGAAGGAAATGACGTCTTCCTCGGCCTACAAGGCCGCGATGCGCTTCATCTTTTTCAAGGCGTCCGAGCACTACAAGATATCGTTCAAAAAGCAGGAAAACACGACCGGCGACTACGAGCTTCTGCTGAACCTGGGGGACTGTTTCCTCAGGCTCGGGGAATATGGAAACGCGATCGAGACCCTCGAATACGC
>JAKLIV010000142.1 GCA_022709405.1 Spirochaetota bacterium | reverse complement strand
GAGTTCACATGGCAAGGGATACTGTGGATATCCATCTCTCTTTTCCTTTCGGTGTCGGGTTCGACCCTCCTCAATATGTTCATAGACAGGGACATCGATGCCGTAATGGAAAGAACCAGAAACCGGGCCCTTCCCAGCGGCAGACTCAATCCCGTGACCGTGCTCTCGGCAGGCATGCTCACATCCCTGGCTGGAATAATCCTTTCAGGCCTGATGATCAACGCGATTACCATGCTCGTGATCTTTCTGGGAGTGTTCATCGATGTCGTGGTTTACTCGATTCTCATGAAGCGAAAAACACGGTTCTCAATCATATTCGGCGGCATATCAGGAGGCATGCCGGTGCTTGCCGGCCGCGCTGCTTTTACCGGAAACATCGACCTGATCGGTTTGCTTATGAGTTTTTTCGTCCTGTGCTGGATACCGATGCACATTTTGACGCTGGCGATGATACCCGAAAATCTCGACAATTACCGAAGGGCGGGCGTTCCCATGTGGCCGGTAGTCAGGAGTGAAAACGAAACCATCAGAGTGATCACTCTCTCCGCTTTTTTGAGCGGGCTGATAATCGTCGCCATAGCCGAGTCCATGCGGGTATCCCATATTTTCATGTCCCCGGTGTATGCGCTGAGCGCGTACATGATCATCCTGGCCGCAAAAAATTTCAGGGATTCCTCCCTGGACAGGATATTCCGCCTGTTCAAGGTGGCTTCGATATACATGGCCTTATCATTTCTCTGGCTTTTCGCGGCCAGGATCTCCGGCATGCATTAAATTTTCCGGCCGAAAAGGAGTTTCACCAGAATGCCCGGCAGCCTGCCGATTCCATGTTTTTTCAGAAGTATTTTCAGGTAAAGATTCCGCGAGGTGAAAGGGGGACGCTTGATCCTGGCTTTCTCTATCAGTCTTATAGCATTTTTCCGGCATGCAGCAACGCAATTGCCGCACCCGATGCATCTGTCGAGATTGACAACAGCCTTTGCATCAACGATTTCAATGGCGTCCATCTGACAGCGCGCCACGCACTTTTTGCATCCCGTACACGACGCTGAAAGTATCTCGGCGTAATAATTCGAAGAGAAATAGAGCGAGGGCCGGGGAAGCTTCTTGTATCCGCGCAGCACATTGCAGCAGCACCCGCAGCATGCGCATATAAAACCGGGTTTTCTGCTGTTTGCCGGCTGAAGGACGAACCCGATCTCCCTGAGCTTTTCGAGCAGCTCGAAAAGTTCTTCTTTGCTGACTTTCCTTGCCGAAGGGATCTTTCTATCCAGATAATATCGGGCCCCATCTCCGAACATGATGCAGTTGTTCCTCACATCCGACAGCCTGCATGGCTCCGCGAGCAGGTCCCTGGTCTCCTTGCACACGCAATCTATCACCGCAACCGGCTCGTCGGCATCCAGGACAATTCTGGTGATATCGTCGTAGGTTGAAATCCGCCTGTCGCTCCCGAAGCTTTTCCCAACCGGGATGGTGCGAAGCTGAACAGGCCTGTCTTCCCTGAAGAATTCCCCGATCAGGCTTTTTTCATGATAACTCTCCGCAAGACGCGCGAATTCGGGAGTCTGCCGGTTTACCTGAAACTCATAAATCCCGATCGCGAACTGAGCCAGGCTGTAATTGTCCTTTTTTGAAAAAAGCGCCCCGCCCATGATTGCGCCTTTGCTCACCATTGAATCAAGCATGCGGCGCAGTTCATGCAGTGATATCGAAAAACCGTGCCTGGCCAGACGCTTATGAATTCTTGATATTTTTTCAGGCAGTATGCTCAGGTGGATTGCAACCTCCGACTCCTCCGGAGAAAAAAGCAGCTTCAGGATGGAGATGTCGGCGTCACCCTCACCGCCGGGCATCCCTACCGGCATGCGCTCATCTATCTCTTTTCTCAGTCTGCGGTAGATCTGATCGTTCATGTCGTTTTCAACATTCATGCCCATAGCTCATTATCTAATGATGATAAATCAGCCTATCACCGGACATGGTTTTCATGATTTGCGATTATCCATTTATAATAAATAAAACCGGTCGAGGTGAGCAGCAGGCCCAGCATCGACGGCACAAAAGCCGTTATAAGAGTTACCGCAAGATAAACCGCATACAATATGATAACTATGATAACGCTCCATGGATACAGCCAGGCCCTGTACGGCCGTTCCATGCCGGGGAACCTCTTTCTGAAAATGATCACCGTCGCCAGCGTCATAATGTTGAATATTGTTCCGGTCGCGGTAAAGAAGTCGATGATCGCCTCGTAAGAGGATTCGGCAAACGCGGCAAAAAAAATCAGGGCTGAAGCCCAGGCTCCCTGCGCGATAAGCGAATGGTTCGGCGTTTTATATCTCGGATGAATATCGGCCATGAACCGGAAAAAAAGACCGTCTTTGGCCATCGCCTGCCAGGTTCGGGCCTTGCACAGGATCTGGGTGCTTACATTGCCGAAGGTATTGAGCATGACCGCGCTCGAGATGAGGATTCCACCGGCGCTGCCGATTGCGACATTCATCGCTTCAGTCGCGACCCATTTTGACGAAGCTATCTTTTCAGCGGGCAACAAATAAAGATACGAGCCGTTGGCTCCTGCGTACAGAACCATGACGCCGGCTATCCCCAGAAACAACGACAGGGGAAGGTTCTTTCTGGGATTTTTAACCTCCTCAGCGACATAGGTCGCCCCTTCCCACCCGCTGAAAGCGAAAAACGAGTATCTCATTGCAGCGCCCACGGCCAGAAGCGTTCCCCAGGAAAAATCCCCCGGCCACAGCGGATTCAAGAAATTGCCTGCCGACCCTTTCTGTGATGCAAACCCCGCCACCACGATCGAACTGACTGCTATGATTTTTATCGAGCTGAAAATATTCTGGAACATGCCGCTCAGGAAAACCCCGAAAAGATTGATTGCGGTCAGCACCCATATCGCCGACAGTGCGATGACGAGGACATATATCTGCGAAAAAGGCTCTCCATTGATGATTGTATACAAGGCATTCAGGTATTCTGCAAAAACGAGCGAGACAGCGGCGATTGCCCCTGTTTCCGACACGAAAAACATCGCCCAGCCCCTGAGAAAGGCCACCAACGGTCCATATGCCTCCTTGAGATACACATACGGCCCGCCAGATTTCGGCATCATCGCAACCAGCTCGGCATAGCATACCGCCCCGAATATGGTTATTATGCCCCCAATCACCCATACAAAGCCGAAAAGTCCCGTGCATCCCACCAGCGCCATGATCGGCCCCGGAGTCCTGAAAATGCCTGAACCGATTATCCTGCCGATGACGATCGAAACCGCCTCGACAAGGCCCAGGTCTCTGCGCATTTGAGTTTCTTCAGAAAAGATGTTGCCGGAGCAGCAGTTATCGTTTGGAGTATTCATAATAAAATTTTAAATACCGCACTTTTCCATGGGATAACTATTTTGGAAAGTAATTTTTAAATTGTCCAATTCGATAAAAAATTCTTTCTCTTAATTATAGAAAAAGTTTTATTGCAATAAAATTCTTTCTTGGGTATAATCCAAATATGAATTATACATTCTGAAGTATCCAAAAAAGGATTTCCGTTACCGACATGGACTTTAAAGATTGGCCAAAAAAAAAGATCGATACGCTGATAAGAATCTATCCTTATTATTCAGACAAGCAGCTGTCAGAAATAGTTGGGTGCACGATTCAGGAGATCGAGGAATTTCACAAGGCCTTCCCGCGAATCACCAAAGAACAAGCCAGAAAGAAATCAGACAGGCCGAAAACGCCTAAAGCGGGTAATAAATTCGCCCTTATGACCGGGACGGTCAGGAACCGTTTCTATATCAAAAACGAGGGGGATGATTACTTCCTCTACCGGAATGAGGAAGTGCTCTTCAGGACCTGTTCCCGTGAACGAATGATGAAATACGTCGCCGACAAGAAGATAACCCTGGATCATTCATAGACATTTCCTGCGCCGGGATAGACCCTGCCTTTGACCTCGCCGCAGTAGTCGTTGACGGCATTTTTCGTAATATCATAGAGGGAAGCGTATTTTTTCAAGAACTTCGGCGCAAACGATTCATCAAGTCCCAGCATGTCATTCAAAACAAGGACCTGCCCGTCGCAATATCTTCCGGCCCCGATGCCGATTGTAGGCACTGAGACCTTTTCCGAAATTTCCTTCGCAAGCGATTCCGGCACTTTTTCCAGCACGATTGAAAACGCTCCTGAATCCTCGAGTATTTTTGCGTCCTCCAGAATGGTTTTCCGCTGGTCTTCCTGGCGTCCCTGCACCGAATATCCTCCCAGCTTGTGAATCGATTGCGGCGTCAATCCGAGATGTCCCATAACCGGGATTGAGGCCTTGACAAGCGCTTTGACGGTCGCGCTGAAATCACGCCCTCCCTCCAGTTTGACCGCGTTTGCCCCGCTCTCCTTGATCATCCTTCCGGCATTTCGCAGGCTGTCTTCGACAGAAACATGGTAGCTCATGAACGGCATATCGATCACGACGAATTTTGACGGAGCCCCTCTTCTCACTATTTCGGCATGGTATATCATCTGGTCGACCGTAACCGGTATTGTCGAGGAGTATCCGGCGATCACGTTGCCCAGAGAATCTCCAACCAGCAAAACATCGATATCGGAGTTATCGAGTATCTTTGCAAACGCAAAATCATAGCAGGTAAGCATTGATATAGGGATCTTCTTTTCTTTGCTTGCCTTGAAATCGTTAATGGTGAACCCTTTTTTTCGGTCGGTATTGGTCACACTGCTCATGATAAACCCCCTTTGGTCTTCCTGAACCGAATAAAGTAAATTTATTTACGAATGTCAATATAATTAATATAAAATATTGCGATTTATATATAATATTATTTAATTTTTATCGAATTACAATATTATTCTTGATTATTATGGATATTAATATCACTCTTCTATCAATTTTACTGGGCGATTCTTAAAATCGGCATTTCACCTTGTTCAGCAATCAATAACTGCCGGTTTTCCCGTAATTGCGCCCGCGATTGGAGATAATAATTACTTTAAAATTCCCCTTATGATAATACAATAAAGCGGATTCATTTAAAAATCAACGACACTAAACTTATTTCAGCTTTTCCGGAGGATTTTCTATGACAGTCAGCGCTTCAGAAAAAAGCAATAAACGTAAAAAGATCGACGATACCGATGCAACGATAGTACACCTGCTTCAAAAGGACGGCAGATTGACCAATACCGAAATCGCAAAAAAATTGAATATTTCCGAGGCGACCGTCAGGATACGGCTAAAAAGGCTGATCGACGAAGAATACATTCAGATAGTCGCGGTCAGCAACCCATACAAGCTCGGATTCGGGATGACGGGTGATATTTACATATCAGTCGACCCCGGGAAGATTGAAAGCGCGATTTCTGAATTAAAAAAAATCAGGGAGCTGTGGTTCATTGTGACCACGACAGGCAGTGCATGCGTAAACGCGGAATTCATCGTGAAAAACAGGAACGATCTCGATGAATTGATCCATAAGAAAATCAGCGCCATAGACGGAGTGACGAAGATTCAAACGTCACTCATCCTTGATTACAAAAAAAGGAGATACGACTATGGCACTGCCTTCGATGAATGATCATGACAGGAGCGCCGATCACTTTTTCCCGTCGTCAAAAATTATCGTGGCCCCTCCGACATCGATGACATCGCCCGATTCGAGGACACGGGTTTTCACCGTCTTGTTGTTCACCTTGACCTCTCCGTCGCTGACGATGGTATAATTCTTTTTCCTTTCATCGAAAACGATGGTCGCGTGCTTTTCCTTGATCCTGCTGACTCCGCCGATTATGGTCATGTCAGCGGATTTCGCGCCGCCGATAATTGTTTTGCCCTTGCTAAGCGTTATCATTTTCGTCACGGCCCGGGTCTGGCCCGGGTTGAAAACCTCAAGAGAAGGCTCGGTCCTTGTATTTTCAAATTTGAGCAGCGAAACAAGCCATGCCAGAAGCAGAGACAGCAGGAGCGGGATTAAAAGAAGAGGTGCAAACTTTTTCAGAGGCATGCCGAACATGGTGCTCGAAAAATAAAAGCGCGCAGCTTCCCTTGTGACAGGGCCCGATTCATACCTTACCTTTACATATTTCCTGTCGGCGGGCTCCATCGTGGCATTGTATACCACCATGTACTCGTTGAGGATCTGGTTCACGATCGCGCCGTAAACCGATTCGAGCTCGGACTGATCGCGCGCGTCAAAAACCGTGCCGCCGGTTTCAACTGCGATCTCTTTCAGGTGCCTCTCTTTTTTATCGTTCGGGTTCCCGAAATTTATCGCGAACACCGATATTCCTTCCTCCTGACAGTACCGGATCGGGTCCGTATAACGAAAAACCTTTTTCCCGTAATCGGTGTGCGCCTTGCCGGTATTGGGATAATACGGCCTGTTTTCCCCGTCTGAAAGAATGATCAGGGCCTTTCTGCCCTTTATCTCCCTGAAAGCGTCCACCGCCTTTGATAGGCTCGCATAGATCTCGGTATATCCTTCGTCACCGACCGGCTTGGCTATAGTCGAGAGATATCCCCTGACTTTCTCTTTGTCCTGAACCGGATCGCTCATCTTTCGGAAATACGTGTTGTATGCCGCCAGCCCGACGGTGTCCTTCGGGTTCGAAACGCTGTCAAGAAATGTTATAACCGCATTTTGCGCCTGCTGAATTTTTGTTGTATTTGAAGCTGAACCGTTTTTCTTTTTCAGGTTGCGGTACATGCTCCCGGAATTGTCGATGATAAGCATGAAATTTATGCCGGATTCATAATTGGCCATCGCGCTGAACGATTCGACATCAGGCACCGGAATGTAATTCATTCCATCTGCGGATTCGAAGAATGAAAAGCTGTTCTGGTCCGCATTTTTCACCGGTTTACCTGCATCATCGGTCAGGCTGATATAGAGCTTCACATTCTGGTTGATGAGAAGTGAGGTGTTGTCAATCTGTGATATCCTCACGGTTTCACCGAGCAAGGGCGTGGAGATTCGACAAAAAACCAGTGTTATAATCATCAAAAATATGCTTATATATTTTTTCATATATCCCCCATCCAGCTGCTTTTTCTATCGATCATGCCCATATTCATTTATAATGATAGAGCAGTTTAGCGGACCCGATCTTGATCACATCACCGATTTTCAGCTTGTGATCCTTCACCTTGTCGTCGTTCACATACACCGGTGCCGAATCACCACTATCGGCCTTGATGAACAATTCATCACGTTTGGCGGTGATTTCAGCATGCCGCTCGTCGATATTCCTGTAACCGTTTAAATCTACGTCATTCGAGCTGCCTGCCCCCAACCGAATTCTTCTCTGATTGATCAGAAAATCCTTGCCTCGGAATCTTCCGTTCAGAAGAGTTAAAACCCCGAATGATAGCCGGGCTTCTACCAGTCCGTACATGAATCCGACTACAAGCCCAAAAATAAGCAGTCCTGTCAGGCGGCCAAGCATCATGTCCGGGAAGAACGTTTTTAAATACTCCAGGGCCAGCCCCCCGATGAGTCCTCCGGTTATTCCGCCGATTATGCCAATCCGTATTTTTTCAAGTGAGCGCGATCTCACTCCCTCTGCCATGCCCGCGAACAATCCCAGCAGTGACCAGCCCAGGGCCCTGGAAACAGGAAAACCGATCATCCTGAAATCCCTGACCGAATGCAGCAGATATTCTCCTGCGACAAAAAGGGCGCCCTGCCCTACCAGAAATCCAAGCACGCCGCCGACGGATCCGATGATCATTCCATGAACGACCCCTCGCATGATCCTTCCTTTCATGATAATACCGTCGCTGCTGCCGAAAAAGCCTCCGATTATTGCACCGAAAACCGCACCGAGAAAAATGCTGAAAAAAAGATATGAAGGATAATTCTTCTGAAAAACCATTATCATCTCAGCCGCCGACCAGGAACACAATCCGGCAAGGGCTCCGATAAGGCAGAGAAAAAATCTTCTTTTTAGCGATGACATTTTTTACCCCTTTATCAATTATAAGATGTTGAATCTGAGCGGTTCATTTTTACCGCCGCCGACAATCACCTTCGTGTACTTTGCGGATTGAATTTCTATCTGTTGAGTTTCCTTCATTGTTGAATTTTTTACGGTAATATAATACACTCCAGGAGCCAGAACGATTCTCTGATATGAGCCTCCGAGAGGATCAAGGGCCTTAACCTGGCCCTCGGTACCCCCGGAAATATAGGTCGGGGAGTTGTTTACGAGCACATCCATTTTTTCTCCCTCGGTCTTGATCAGCAATGTGCCGGGATACGGAACCAGATCAATAGTGACAAACGCCGATGTCTGATGCATATCAACGGAAACGGGAACAATTTTTTCATAAAACATCTTTTCGGCTACTTTGAAATAATATTGCTTCCCGCTTACCAGAAAAGACTCCCATCCGTTCATCTCGGGAAAATCCTTCCACATAATCCATTTTTTCCAGAAAAGTATATACACATCAGCCTCATCGGTTAAATCAACACCCGTTCCGGCATTGATGATCGAAAAATGGAAATCCACCCTTGCCGGCCCTGAAGGAAAGTGATTGATGATCACCGAATCCACGCTGCTCATGCCTTTTTCTTTTTTCTGCAGATCCCGGCATTTAACATTCAACTCCCTGACATACAGAGTATTGTCTATATCGACATGCAGGCGATATTGAACGGCAGGGACATACTCGATCCGCGATTTGTATGAAAACGAGCCGTCATCGTTTTTCTTCTCCGGAAGAAATACCAGGGTAACATCCTCAACAGGCTGGTTCTTTTTTTTCGTCTTCTTGCTCAGTATGGCCTGAATATATCTCGGAGTGAATCCCGCATTGCTTTTATTAACAACGACTTCAGCCTGGAACGCTCCGTAAGCATCGGTCATGTAAAACTCGTGGTAATATCCCTTCTGGTATGCGTAACCGATCAAGACCCCCAGAATGGAAATGAAAACAACAGCAGCGGCCAATATCTTTTTTATCCTTCCGGAACCGTTCCCGCTCTGCTTCCGTGATTTTTTATCGAGAACCTTGTCTTCATAAATATATGACCTGATAATTTCATGCGTCGATTCCTTGTCGTCGTAAATCTTCAACCTCTTTTCAAGTATCCTGATGATCTCTCCAAGGTCCTTGTATCTCCTCTTGATTTTATGATGCATCGATTTTTTTATAATTTTTACCAGTATCGGTGATATCTTCGGATTGATCTTTTCCGGTTTGATGTACTTGCCTTTCTGGATGGCATTAATCGTTTCAGGCGAAATGCTTCCCGGGAAAGGGCTCTTTCCGGTCACCATCTCATACAGAACCACGCCGAGCGAATATATATCGGCCCTTTTGTCCACGCTGCTGCAGTCGGAAATCTGCTCCGGGGACATATACGCAGGAGTTCCAAGCGTCATTTCCCTGGTAAGACGCTGGTCGGCCGAATCCTTGGACATGGCAATCCCGAAATCAGTGAGCTTTACGACCCCGCTCTTTGATATCAGAACATTGTCCGGTTTGATATCGCGGTGTATTACCCCTTTGTCATGCGCGTACTTGAGAGCCTGCGAGATTTCATACAGTAAAATCATCGCAATTTCACTCGGGAGGTATCTTTTTTTGGAAATCAATTTAGACAGACTGATGCCGTTGACGTATTCCATGGCGATATAGAAAGACTGCCCTTCCTTGAAATGATCATATACCTGGACTATTCTGTCATTGCGAAAATCCAGCATCAACTGGGCCTCCCGTTTGAAACGCTCGGTGATGCTTCTGGCACCGCTTATGTTCAGGCGCTTCAGTATAACGTCCCGGTTAAGGGTCGGATGCCGCGCTTTAAAAATATCACCCATGCCTCCTGTCGCGATTTTTTCCAGGATGACATATTTACCGACTGTTCTCTTTAGCATAACCCTCTCTCAAACAATCATTTTTTCATTATCGGTACATACAATTTTTCCAAAAAATCCTTATCCGTTATCTCAATTACATCCTGATCCGGATCAATTTCCTTGTCGTTTCTTATTTTCACCATCATGCATTTTTCCGGATTATGTATTTGCAGATATTTTCCGCCGGATCTGCTTGAATATTTTTGAGAAACCGCTCTGTGCCCCCCGAAATAATAAGCTCGCTCGCGATATGAAGGATTGATATACTCATCAATCATGAGCCGCACCGTCCCGTCTTCTGAAGAGTCGTCATCCGTCCAGGTCAGTCCTTCAATCACATCGGGGTATTTGCGATGATTTATTACCATTTCTTTGCTGTAAAAAGATGCCGGTTCCGCATGCGATACTACAAAATTTTTTCCAGCCGCCAGCAGTGGAAGATTTTTTTCGAATTCACTGTATACTTCAAGAAAATCAGAACCGTAAAACTTTTTTACATAAAGTTCCACCATCTCTCCTTCGCGCGCATACTTCATGAAGGCGTGATTACCGAAACCGTTTTCATTTTTGATATTTTCATGGTTCCCTTTTAAAAAATGAAAGTTTCCCGGGCAGGAATTTTTCAACTCCATCACCATTTCCATGAGGCCGAAACTATCGCGCATTTCAAGGTCAATCTGCGTGTGAATTCTGTATTCTTTCAAATATTCCCGGTATGCGAGATTCCACCTCTGCGCCTCGCGACCTTCGCAGTGCATCCCGTCTCCGACGCACACGATCTGCAGGTTTCTGTCCAAAAGATCCTCAAGAAAATTTCTTCCTGTGTCTGATTGAGAAAAAAGCATGCGCAATAAATCTCCCAGGCGGCCATGCAGATCGGGGATGATCAGGGTATCGATATCATGGCTCAGAAGAACAAGACCTCCGGGATAGCTATCGCTGTCATGAGGGCGTATTTCAGGATTTTCATGCAGAAGAGTTTCGTTTGCCATCCTGACCTGAGCCATCATATCTTCAGGTCTGGGCGGCTGATTTCTGAAAAATATTTTCAGCAGTTTGTTTTTCAGGATTGAATAGCTTCGTTCCTTATCATTCATGGTCGTCAATTCTGATATTGCATATATTTCCAGACTTATTGTCAAGTTCTGACAAGGCACAGGACATGTCTTATCCGGGCAGTAAACCACAGTTGATTCAAACCCGGAAATGTCCTGTGCCTGAGCGCATTAAGCTTCACTGATATACGTTTTATTAATATCAGTAAAATTCTTGGTGAGTATCATTGTGGCTTTTGTAATGACCTTTTCCTGGTCTTCCGGCTTCAAGGAATCGTTATACACGGCGATCTT
>JAKLIV010000141.1 GCA_022709405.1 Spirochaetota bacterium | reverse complement strand
TTGCCGTGGCGCTTTATTTCACGAAAAGGGTCGGGAAAAGCACCGAGGAGTTTTTCCTTTCCGGCAGAAAGCTTCCCTGGTGGGTGGCCGGCACCGCGATGGTCGCCACGACCTTCGCTGCGGACACGCCTCTCGCTGTGACCGAGCTTGTCGCGACAAAGGGCATCGCCGGGAACTGGCTGTGGTGGAACATGGTTGCGGGCAACGTGCTCGCCGTGTTTTTCTTCGCCCGCCTGTGGCGCAGGTCTGGCATCATGACCGACATCGAGTTCATCGAGATGCGTTATTCGGGGCCGGAGGCGGCTTTCCTGCGCGGGTTCAAGGCCGTGTACCTCGGCGTTTTCCTGAACGCCATAATCATGGGATGGGTCAACGTGGCGTTGGCCGAAATCCTCAAGAACATATTCGGCATAGGCGCAGAGCAGGTTGTCTTCTATATCCTCGGCTCCATGCTCGTCGTGGGTATCTACTCGTCGATATCGGGGCTCTGGGGCGTCGCCTATACCGACATGTTCCAGTTCGTTCTCGCAATGGGCGGATGCATAATCCTCGCACTGGTGGTTCTCGACCTGCCGCAGATCGGCGGTGTCGCCGGGCTGATGGACAAGCTTCCCGCGGATGTTTTCCAGTTCATCCCCAATATTGAAATGAGCGGCGGGATGATCGCCGGCGGCGTGCTCACTTTGTCGTTTTCGGCGTTCGCGGCCCATATCGCGGTGCAGTGGTGGTCGTCATGGTATCCCGGGTCGGAGCCTGGAGGCGGAGGATACGTGGCCCAGCGGATGATGTCGGCCAGGGATGAGCGCCATTCGCTTCTGGCGACGCTCTGGTTCACGATAGCCCACTACGCACTGCGCCCGTGGCCGTGGATAATCGTGGCGCTGTGCAGCATGGTGCTTTATCCCGGACTCGCTCCGGAGGCGAAAAAAACCGGTTACGTGCTCGCCATGCGGGATCACCTGCCGGCCGGGCTCCTGGGGCTTCTGGTGGCAGCGTTTCTCGCGGCCTACATGTCGACGATATCCACACACCTGAACTGGGGCACGTCCTATCTGGTAAACGACCTGTACCGGCGCTTTATCCGCAAAAGCGAGAGCGAAAGGCACTACGTGCTGGTATCGCGGATTTTCACCCTGGCGCTCATGGTCGTTTCGAGCATGTTGATTTTCGTGATCGACAGCATCTCGGGAGCATGGTCTTTCATCATCGAGTGCGGGGCCGGGCTCGGGCTCGTGCTCATTCTCAGGTGGTACTGGTGGCGGATCAACGCCTGGTCCGAGATATCGGCCATGATCGCGCCTTTTGCCGGTTATGCGCTGACAAGATATGTACTCGGAATCTCTTTTCCCGAAAGCCTGTTTTTTATTGTTGGCCTGACCACTGCGGTCTGGATCTCGGTCACGTTCGCGACAAGGCCCGTGGATGAAGAGAGGCTGACTTCGTTCTACCGCAGGGTCATGCCGCAGGGTCCGGGATGGAAAAGGTTCGCCGCAAAGGAAGGGGCCGCGAAGGGAGAATCCCTGCCCTCGCTGTTCGTCAACTGGGCGCTGGGGATCGGCGCGGTGTACGCTTCGCTGTTTTCGATCGGCAAGCTCATATTCAGGCAGTATGCGTATGGATTTTCCCTTCTCATGCTTGCAGCGGTTTTCTTTGTCGCGCTCAGTGTCAGGCTCTTCAAAGAGAATGATCGGAACGCCTGAGAACGTCATTCCGTTAAAAAATGCTTTGAAAATGCGCCCGGCATGCTACAATAATCCTGTCCGGCAGCGCCCGGAAATCGATTATGATCGACCCAGCTGATGATTTAAAAGCCATCTATACCGCAGCCATAGACGCCGTGGATCCCTTCAACGCGGTTAAATCCCACCTGCTCATGCAGGGGCGAAAGCTCGCGCTCGTCGACAGGGGCGCCGGGATCGCCTCGTATGATCTTTCCGCATATGAAAGAATATTCATCGTTGGAGCAGGGAAAGCGACCGCGCCCATGGCCTCGGCGGTCGAGACGATTCTCGGCGACAGAATCACCGGCGGTTGCATCTGCGTCAAGTATGGATACACCAGGCGTCTCGGCAGAATCGAGACGATCGAAGCAGCCCATCCGGTGCCCGACGAGAACGGCGTTAGGGCTGCTGCCAGGATCATGGATGTTCTTCACGGCGCGCGCGAAAACGATCTGGTGATATCGCTGATATCGGGCGGGGGATCGGCGCTGCTTCCCTATCCGTCGGGGTCGATAACGCTTGATGAAAAAAGAGCGACCACGCAGCTGCTGCTCAAAAGCGGAGCTTCGATCCATGAAATCAACGCGGTAAGGAAGCATCTTTCGCGGGTCAAGGGCGGCAACATGGCCCGGGCCGCATATCCTGCGACCGTGATCAATCTCATGATCTCCGACGTGGTTGGGGACCGTATGGATGTCATCGCGTCAGGGCCTTTTGTTCCTGACAATTCCCGGTTCGCGGACGGACTCGCGATCATCGAGAAGTATTCCCTGCGCCCGTCGGTCCCGGCTTCGGTGATCGATTGTCTCGAGCGGGGCGCGAGCGGCCTGGAGGATGAAAACCCCGGAGGCGGAAGCGGCATATTCAAAAATGTCAGAAACCTCATCGTGGCTTCCAACATAATGGCCTGCGAGGCCGCCCGGGCCGAAGCGATTAAAAGGGGTTACAATTCACTGATCCTTTCCTCCCTGGTCGAGGGGGACACCGCGGATGCGGCGTTCTGGCACTCCAGGATCGCAAAGGAAATCGTGCAGAGCGGAAATCCGGTGCCGCCGCCTGCCTGCATCATAAGCGGGGGTGAAACCACGGTGCGGGTGAAAGGCGGGGGTCTTGGAGGCAGGAATATGGAGTTCGCCCTGCAGTCCGCTTTTTTTATCGACGGCGTCGACAATGTGCTCGTCGCAAGCATCGGCACCGACGGAAGCGACGGACCGACTGACGCTGCGGGAGCGTGCGCGCGCGGGTCGACCGTTAGAACCGCCTCGGGGCTCGGGCTTTCGGTACGCGATTATCTGGACAGAAACGATTCCTATCATTTTTTCGAGAGGCTCGGGGACCTGATAATCACCGGACCGACCAATACCAACGTTATGGATATCAGGGTCATTTTGGCCTGGGAATAGGCCATATTTTCATATTTTTTTTCCATTGCATTAATTTTTATAAAAATTAAAAAATAGTTGCCTATAAGGAAATTATATTTTATAGTATCTATAATAAAATTTTACTTAAATGAAAGGTGGGTTCATCCGACCCTTTGGGTGAAGACATCAGTGACTTTAGATTCACCATATCATTTAGCGGCAGGGATGCCCTTTCATATTGATATCAATTAATATTGTTTCAGGAGTGATATTATGAAAATGAAGAAGTATTACAGGTTTTTGTCAATGATCATGGTTCTCGCTGTCTCCGTCACTTTCGCTTTTGCACAGGATTCCCAGTCCACAAGCGCCATTGACGAATCGACAAAGAACGCCGACGGTTCGTACAGCAGCACCAAGTTCGATGAAGCCCAAAGGCCTGAGGATTCCTATCTTGCCAAGTTCCATGCGATCGATGTGGTGAACAAGCTGATGAAGCAGAACCTCGACTCGATTTACCTGCTTAAAGTCATTGTCACCAACTATTCAGACAAGGGCTGGAAGGGCGATTATGACAAGGTCTATACCGGGTACAAACGCGGAATGGAGCTCTACTACAAGCGCAATATCATCTATTCCAGGGTCGAATTCGAAACAAACAAAAAAGACATCGGCGATCTGCTGAAAAAGATAATCGTCGAATATAAAAAAGACACCCAGGCGATGCTCAATGAGTGCGCCGACAAGATTCTCCTTCTCCACCTCGATGCAACGACGCATTCGGACCCCAACAAAAGCGAAGAGCTCTACAACAACCAGTTAAGGCTCCAGATCGCCTACGGGCAGTTCGACGATGCGCTGAATGCGGAGATTAATCATTACAATGAAGGCGCGATTTATCACTACAGGGTTTCAAAATCATACGCGATCAAGATAATGGAGTCGCTTTCAAAACCCGAAGACAGGGACTCTCTGCATGACAAGCTCAAGGTTCACAAAGCCGACAACCTGAACAGGATATACGAGACTGCCAAGGCCAAGCAGGCAGAGCAAGCTCCCAAGCAATAAGCGGGACATTAACACGGTAATTTATGAAGGGCTGTCTGTAACTGGACAGCCCTTCTTGTATGGATAAACGGTAGCAACAAATGCATCGCCCATTCTGGATAAGCGTTCTGTCGGCTTCTCTCGCCCTTTTCTTCTTCTATCCAAGTCCTGTCCGCGACAGGGAATTCCCCGAATACCGGGTTGTCATCGACCCCGGACATGGAGGGGAGACTCGTTTCCCGGTTTATATGCATGGAGACAGGTTCGACACCGTTACCGGGGGCTATCTCGAACTGTACCGGGAAGGGGCGTCCGGCCCGGGTGTCAGGGAGCATCTCCTCATGTATGCGATATCGGAAAAAGTCGTTTCGCTGCTGAAGGATGCATCCCCTGAGGGGAAATACGGCAAATTTCATGATCTGATAGCCGGATACACCGATAAACCCTCATCGCGTGTGGCGATCAGGACGATCATGAGCAGGCCCGCATCGATTGGTCCCGGCGACCGTTCGGCAGATCCGAACTCGGAATATCGCCTGTATGATTTTACCGACAAAAACGGGACGGTCCGCAAAGGCAGAATTTCCATTATCAACGAACACAGACCGCACCTGGTCGTTTCGCTTCATTGCGCCAGCTCGGGTCCGCAGGATTATAAGGGGATGAGCGCTGTTATTGCGCCGTCATATAATTTTCTCTACAACGGGCTCCTGTATCTCAGGGGCAAAAAGAGGAAGTCCTCCTTCTTCAAAGGGCCGCTCGCCGAAAACTGGTTCTGCGAGTCCGAGGACAGGTCGAATTTCAGCTGGTTCCTGAACGATTCCTCGCTCTACTTTCTATGTCATCCGATCGATGAAGACCATGTCCAGCGCTTCGACAGATACAAGGGCTACAGGCACAACATGGTCCAGTGGAAATACGGGGACAGGGCCGGCTGGGAAATTCCGGCGGGGCACAATATCAAGGGCAGTCATTATTCGAGGGAACTGGCTGATTTCAGGCCGGAGGGCCCGTTCTGGGAAAGGGAACGGTCCAGGTTCGAGAAGTATCGCAGGGACGGCGGACCCGAGGGATACGGCGGCGATAACGCGTACGCCGGTAATGAAATAATCCGCTTCATACAGCATTCGCTCGCCAAAAACGGCGCCGGGACCGGGAACAGGAAGCCCGGGAAGCCCTATGTTTCGGTCTGGGCGGTGCCGGTGCTTGTCAACGCAATCAGCGCCTACATCGAACTCGGCTACCTGAAAAGAAGGGAGGACCGGAACATAATGGTGCAAAGGCAAGACGAAATCGCGGAAGGCGTGGCCGTGGGCATATACTCGCTTCTTGCCGGAATCCGGCTCGACCAGGGGGATGACCCCTGGATGCCCAGGGGAAAAAGAATTGACCTCGACAGGTACAGGGATAAAAGTGAAAAATCATATTTTGACTCAGTCAACGAGTAAGAAACAATGCTTTTTTCCAGTTTAGCCTTGATACTGGCCATGACCGTTCCGGGCGGGGATTCTCCCGCTGCTTCGGAAGGTTTGAACCGGTGCTTCATCGATGCGGCGCACAGGGCGAAGAGCTCGGTGGTGAATATCGTCATTTACGACCGGAGCTCCAGAGACGGCTCTGAAGGACTCAGGAAAAAGGCCTACGCATCGGGCACCGTGATCACCGAAAGCGGAATCGTCGTCACCAACCATCATGTAGTCACCAAGGGGAATTATTTCCAGGTGATCGGCAGCGATGGGGCCGTTTTCGAACTCGACAAATTCGGCAACGACGGTTTTTTTCTATCCGACAAGAAAACCGATATCGCTCTCCTGAAGCTGGCCGAAAACACGCGCCTGAGGCCGATCGTTTTTTCCGATTCGAACAGCCTCAGGCAGGGAGAATGGGTGCTCGCGATCGGCAACCCGTACGGGCTGCGGCAGTCGATAACCTCGGGGATCGTCTCCTATACGGGGAGAGACAACATCGGGTTCACGGACATCGAGGATTTCATCCAGTCGGATGTGCCCATCAATCCGGGAAATTCCGGCGGCCCGCTGGTGAACCTCAAGGGAGAGCTGGTGGGGATCAATACAGCCATTTCGACCGTGACCGGCGGCTACCAGGGGATAAGCTTCGCCATCCCTTCGAATATCGTCAAGCAGGTCTGCAGGGAGCTTATCAAGTACGGGCGGGTGAGAAGGGGATGGCTTGGATTCATCGCACGCGAAAGAAAAATAGGTGTTTCGAAAGGATCCTCGGTCGCGGTTGAATCGGTCATCAAGGGTTCCCCGGCGGAATCAGCCGGCCTCAAAAAAGGCGACATTATCAGGGAAGTCGATTCGGAGCCGATCGAAAGCCTGGGCGGTCTCGTCAAATCGGTCGGGAACAAGCCGGTCGGGACCGCTCTTCTGATCAAGGTGTCACGCGGGGGAAAGCTTCATGATTACAGGCTCATCCTGCGTGAAAAAACAGAATACCGCAAGATGCGGGCCGAACTGGACGCGATCTTCGAGCGGTACGGGATCGAGATCGACGAGAATTCGGAAAGCAAGGACGTGATCGTATCGTTCGTATCTCCGGGAGGCCTGGCGTTTGACATACAGAAAGGCGATATCGTGGTTTCGCTGAACGATGAAAAAGTTTTTTCGATGGATGATTTCGTGGCTATATTTACCTCCAGCGGGAGAAAGATCAGGAGAATGAACGTTTACAGGGACCCGAGCATCCATACCATAGAATTTGACGGTAACAATGATTGACATGAAACGATCAATGCTCAGAATTATGGCTGCTGCGCTTGCGATATCGGTCGCGCCTCTTTTCGCGCTCGACGAGAAAACCGACCAGAAGAAGACCGATACAATTTTCGTGAACCGCGAGTTTTACGCTGCCTTCAAGCAGATCCCTCCGGTAAAACGCGACGACTTCTGGGAGTCCAGGCTCAATTCGCTGGTTATGACCAGGGCCAGGGTCGTCAAAATCGACAGCACCGGGAGGTACAAGAAAAAATACAGGATAATCCTCGATGACAACGAGGCGTCCTCATCAGGCCTGCGCTTCATGTATTATGTCTTTATCGACAGCCAGGATTCGATCGACCTGCTCGCAGTTGACGAGATATTCGAGTTCAGCGGGCAGATCATGGGATTCACGCCCCTTTCGATGGACAGGAACGGCTATGTGTTCGACATCCTGCTCGAAAAGGGCGCGATCATTGTGCAGTAGCGCAGGTAAAACTTTTTTGCACGGGGATACGATGAACAGCAGCAGGCATGAATCGGACTTTCTGGTGATCGGGAGCGGCATAGCCGGCCTTACGTTCGCGATTAACGCGTCCCAGCTCGGAACCGTGAACATCGTGACCAAGAAGAAGGAGTTCGATTCGAACACCAACTACGCCCAGGGAGGGATCGCTTCAGTGCTTTCTCCCGACGATACATTCGAAAGCCACATTGAAGACACGCTTCGTTCCGGCGCGGGCCTGTGCAACAGGGCCTCGGTCGAATTTCTCGTGCGAAAAGGTCCGGACCGCATCAAGGAGCTCGTCGAATGGGGCACGCGGTTTTCGACGAGCGAAAGCTCCCGCGGGAGCCAGAACCTGGACCTCGGCAGGGAGGGCGGGCATTCGCATAACCGCATCGTGCACGCGACCGACCTGACCGGCAGGGAAATCGAGCGCGCCCTGCTCGACAAGATATCCCGAATCCCGAGAATACGCATCTTCGAAGACCACACCGCCATAGACCTTCTCACCGAGCACCAGCTTAAAAAGCCCACGGGCTATTACCGACGTCAGAAAAACAGGAAGGTCCACTGCCACGGCGCGTACATCCTGAGCAACAGGACCGGCGAGGTGATGATTTTCAATGCAGGGATCACCTTCCTGGCCACGGGCGGCGTGGGGCAGGTATACCTGCACACGACCAATCCGGACATAGCGACAGGTGACGGCATCGCGATGGCCTACCGGGCCGGGGCGCTGATCGCGGACATGGAATTCATCCAGTTCCATCCAACCACGCTTTACAGGAAGGATTCGGTCGGCAGGTGCTTTCTCATCAGCGAAGCGGTCAGGGGCGAGGGGGCAGTTCTGAAAAATACCCGCGGCGAGCGCTTCATGGAAAAAATACACCCGCTGAAGGACCTCGCGCCGCGGGACATCGTGGCCAGGGCCATTGACTCGGAACTGAAAAGGCTCGGCGATTCCCACGTGTACCTCGACATCACGTCAAAGAAAAAATCGTTTTTACAGAAACGATTCCCGAATATTTACGAGCAATGCCTCGAGGACGGGATCGATATTTCGGCGGACCCCATCCCGGTCGTGCCGGCAGCACATTATCTCTGCGGCGGCATCGTCTCGGACCTTGACGGCAAGACCACGATTGAAAATCTCTACGTTTCCGGTGAGTCGGCCTGCACCGGCGTGCACGGGGCGAACAGGCTGGCCAGCAATTCCCTGCTCGAGGGGATCGTTTTTTCGCACAGCGCCTTTCTCGCGATCAGGAATGAAATGGCCCGCTCGAAGGCGCCGGCCAGGATTCCCGATTATCCGCCATGGAACAGGGAGGGCACGTTCGACTTCAACGAATGGGTGCTGGTCAAGCACGACATGGACGATATAAAAAGGCTGATGTGGGACTACGTGGGCATAGTAAGGTCCGACATGAGACTGCAGCGGGCCCACAAGAGAATCATGTTTCTCGCCGAGGAGATACATTCATATTACCGCAAGAGCATCGTCTCGTCGAGGGTGATCGAGTTGAGGAACCTGGCGACGATAGCCAAGCTCATCATCAGGAGCGCGATCATGCGCAGGGACAGCATCGGGCTCCATTACAACACCGACCACAAGGAAACCGACAGCGAAACCGCCAACGTCGTGCTCAGGACCGGATACCAGCCCCGGTTCATCCGCCTGGAAAAGACCAATCCGATGGACGGGAAATGGGTGAAGGTGCCGGCGAATCCGGCGCAGCCTAAATGACGGGTCGCCATCATGGCCGCGCACTCAGTGAGAAAAATCCGCACCGGGGATCTTGCCTCGGTCTACAGCCTGGGGAAGGGGATGCTTTTCTCTTCCGAAGAAGGCGTTCCCTGGTCGCCTGAATCGATCGCCGACATACTCTGCTCTGACCCCGGTCTTTCATTCGTATGCCTCGACAGGAAGAGAATAACCGGCTTTCTGATCGCGTGCGATTGCCGTGACCGGCAGCAGGGCGCGCGGATTCAGTGGCTGTGGGCCGAAAGGGATTCATGGGAGATAAAAGACAATTTATTGCTTGCTTTTTATGATGAGGCGGTATTAAGGGATATTTCACCGATAACGGCATCGGTATGGAGCGATGAACCCCGGTTCGCCGAATATTTGAAGGGCAGGGGATTCAGGGAAGGGTGTTCCCGGACGGTCACGCGGCTTGTCCTGACGGATATCCCGCGTGGTCCCGGCACAGGAGAAAAGCCATGAAACTGAAACTCGTGAACAAATCAAACCCGGAAGACATGCTCTCGAAATCCGTCAGGGAAATACCGCCTTCGGGCATACGGGAATTCTTCGATATAGTCTATTCAACTCCGGACTGCATTTCGCTGGGAGTGGGGGAGCCCGATTTCATCACTCCCTGGAGGATTTCCGACAGCGGCATCTACGCGATCAAGGACGGCTGCACGCATTATACCCCGAACAGGGGCCTTCCCGAGCTCAGGGAGGTGATTGCCCGGTACACCGAAGACAAATACGGGATATCGTATGACCCGGACAGCGAGCTCATCATCACCATGGGGGTCAGCCAGGGCCTCGATCTCGCGCTGCGCAGCATCGTCGATCCCGGCGACGAGATCATCATTATCGAGCCGTGCTATGTGTCCTACGTGGCCAATGTCCAGCTGCTGGGCGGGGTCGCGGTAAAAATATCGGTATCGTCGGACAACGGTTTTAAAATCAATGTCGACGACATCAAAAAAAGCATATCGCCCAGAACAAAGGGGATCATTCTGAATTATCCGGCGAACCCGACCGGCGCCACCATCGACGAGGAAACGCTGCGGCTCATCGCCGGCCTCGCCGAAGAGAACAACCTGATCGTCATTTCCGACGAGCTGTATTCGGCCATCATCTACGAAAAGCGCCATTTTTCGATCGTACGGATCCCGGGCATGAAGGAAAGGACCATCTACCTGAACGGCTTCTCCAAGTCCCACGCCATGACCGGGTGGAGGCTCGGCTATGTCGCGGGCCCGGAAACGATCGTAAGCATGATGCTCAAAATTCACCAGTACACCGCCCTGTGCGCCCCGTCTATATCGCAGCACGCCGCGGTCGAGGCGATCAGAAAGGGCGAAAAAGACGTGAGGCTCATGATCGACGAGTATTACCGGCGCAGGAACTTCATCGCAAATTCGTTCAACGAAATGGGGCTTGCCTGCCCAATGCCCGAAGGCGCGTTTTACGTGTTTCCCGACATCAGCGCCACAGGCCTTGATTCGCGCTCGTTCGCCCTCGATCTTTTGAAAAAGGAAAAAGTCGCCGTGGTCCCGGGAATCGTTTTCGGCGCCCCGGGCGAAAACCACATCCGCTGCTCGTACGCGACCTCCATGGAGAACCTGAAGGAGGCCATGAAGCGGATCGGGAGCTTCGTCAGATCCCTCAAGGCGTGATATGCCGCTCCTGATCGACGGATTCAATCTCCTTTACAAGTTTCCCGAACTCGAAGAGCTGATGTACCTGGAAAAGCTCAACGAGGCGAGAAAGGGACTGCTCGAGCGCCTCAGGGAATACTATTCGATCAAGAAAGTCAAGATCAGGGTCGTTTTCGACGGCAGAAGAAATCCCATGGACGCACTGAAGAGCGAAAGGTCGGGCGCGATCGATGTGTTCTACTCGATCGATTACTCCGCCGACTTTCTGATAAAGGAATTCATCAAGAAGGACCCGAACCCTAAAATGACCACCGTGGTCACGTCCGACAAGGACATCCTCTTTTACGTGAACCGGTTCAAGGCCAGGACCATGACCAGCGAGAAGTTCGCCGACCACCTGAACAAAACCATCGAGGAGTATTACGCGGAAAAGACGGTCGAGAAAGAAGAGGACCCGGTACTGAGCGAGGACGAGGTCTCGTTCTGGGAGCGGATATTCAGGGG